>NZ_JABBJJ010000160.1 GCF_012933655.1 Pyxidicoccus fallax
TCATTCCTCCACGGCGACCCTTCTACCGGAGGGGGCTGACATGCCAGGGAGGGTGGGGCCCGCGCCCGGGGAGGACCTGGCGGGTCATCTGGCTGCGTGCACTTCGTTCCCACCACCGAGGGCCCAGAGTGGGGGCAGACACGAGCGCGCGGGTCCAGGGGGCACGGGAGGGCATCGGGAGTCCCGGCTCGTGCGCCCTCGATGCAGTCACGGGAGGGCATCGGGTGGCTCCAGGCCCGTGCGCCTTCTTGATGCATGGAGGCGGGACATGGCTCACATGGAGAAGGATTCGGCAGTCTCGGGAAGTTCGAGAAGTTCTCGCTGGGGGCGTGGGGTTCCTGGCCCGGGAAGTCGCCTGGGCGAACGGGGCACGGCGTCCGGCGTCAGGCCATGCCCGGGGTGGACGTCGGCGCTCCAGGGCCGCCCAGCGTGGCGCATCCTTGATGCCTGTCTGGCGGGAGCACGGGCTTCCGGCCGTGGGTTGGTTTCGATGCCGGGCCATGCGAGGAAGGACGGCCATGCGCCAGCGGGTGTGCATCCTGAGGGAGCCGACAGGACTCGTGGCCCTCGTCCTGCCCAACGAGGCCGAGGCCTCCGCGCTCGTCCGGGTGCCGCTCCAGCAGCTCAGCGAGACGGAATCGCCCGGGCGCTCGGAGCTGCTCGCATCATGGGAGGCCCTGGCCCAGACCCGTGGGGCCACCCCGGAGACCCTGGTCCACGTCCTGCGCCTGGTGTTGGGAACCACGCCCGGCGACGAGGTGCCCTCGCGCACCCTGGGGCATCCCTGGGTGGAGTCTCCGCCCGCGCCCTTCCGCCGCACGGCCGCGCACCCGCGTGGCTATCGCGGCACCATCCATCAACCGCCCAAGCGCCGGCAGCCGGAAGTCCTCGACGTGCGGCTCCATCTGCTGCATCGGAGGGACGTCCAGGCCCTGCTGCAAGCGCTGCGTCCCTGCCTGTCCGAGGCCGTCCGCCGGCTGGAGTCCGAGGGACACGACGGTGAGCGGCTTCGCCGCATGGTCGCGGCGCTGGAGTCCTCCGGCCGCGCCGACGCCGCGCTCGCCTACCACCACGGCTTCATCGAGACGCGCGGCGCCGAGCTGCCCTCGAGCTTCATCCGACTGGGGCAGCTCCTGTCGACAGGTCCCGAAGGGAGCTTCGCCCGGCTCCTGGCCCTGCGCGGGACGCTCGCCATCGACACCCGCCCCGTCCTCTACGTGGCCGCGGCGCGGATGCTTCTGCGCTGGGGCCCCGAGGCGGGCCTCCCCTGGCTGGAGGTCGCCGCGCGATTGGAGCCGGAGGTCCAGGGCGCGTTGCTCGCCGCGCTCCTCGAACCGGGCGTGGCCGGAGCGAAGGCGGGCGACTACGACCTGAGCATCGAACCGCTCATCGCGAACCAACCCCGGTGGCGCGTGCAGTACCTCCAGGGGCTCGCGGCCCGGTATGAGCCCGCGTTCCTCATGAGCGGCTTCCGGCTGCTCGCGGCCTGGAGTCGTCCGGACCGTGAGAGCTGGCTGCAGTGGCCCATGAAGAGCGGCCCGGTGCCGGAGGAGTGCCTGCTCCAGCTCGGCCTCCACCTGGAGCCCGAGCATCCCGAGGCCTTCTTCCTGCACACGCTCTGGACGCTGTGCGGCGACCTGCCGGGGTTCGGAGAGCTGCTCGCTTCCATTCCCTGGATGGAGTTGGCACCCGCCGTGGCCTACGACGTCGTGGCCCTGCTGCGGGCCCTCTGGGATTCGGAGGTGGAGCACAAGGTGCGCCTGCGCTGGTGGAGCGTGGCCCGTCGCGTCGTCCCACCGCTGCTTCAACAACTGCGCCGCACGCCGGCCAGCCACCAGTCCCGCTGCGTCCACATGGTCCACAGGGCCGCGGCGAGTGACCCCCCGCCCTGGGACATGCCCGAGGACCGGATACCCACCGTGCTCGCCTTCTCCGAGCGCGTGTGCAGGCCTCCCTTCCAGGAGAGCGACCGCCTGTCGTATGCCCTGACGCCCCTGCTCCGGCACCCGGAGCCGGAGGTGCGCCAGCGGCTGCGGGGAATCTCCGAGCACAGCCTCCTCGCCTTCGAGCGTTGCTGTGCCCACGACTCCCTGGCGGTGCTGGTGGGCGAGGGCATGGCGCTGCTGGTGCCACATGACGCGAAGCTCGTGTTGGAGGCGCTGGAGCGCTTCCCCGAGCTGCTCGGCCGGACGATGCAGCTGCTGGGCACGCCGCGGCGGAACGTGGGGCGCGAGGTGATGGCGGAGTACGCCCGCCATCCGCTGGTGCGCGAGGACCCCTTCACGTTGCCTCCCGAGCGGATGGTGGCCCTGCTGCGCGAGCACTGCGTGGAGGGCGTCGAGAGCCCGCTGCCGAGGAAGGCGCGGCTCGCCCTGGAGGAGGGGCGAGGCCTCCCCCCCGGCCAGATCGAGAGGGCGCTCCGCGTCGCGTCCGAGGGGCTCGTCCGCTTGCGGCTCCAGGTCCTCGCGCGGCTCGTGCTGCGGCGGCTGCGCGGCGCACTGCCCGCCGATGCCCGGGACACTCGGGTCCGCCACGCGCTCCAGATGGCGAGCCTCATCAACCGCAACCACCGTGCGCTGCGGCGGCTCCTGGCGCGCTACTTCTCCGGGGAGCGGGACTTCGTCACCCGACATCCGCTCTCGCGCGAATGGTTCGAGCGCCATCCGCGCGTGGACGCGGAGCGCTGGCTGAAGGGGCTCGTCCTCCGTCGCGAGGTGCCCGGCGTGGGGCCGGTGACGCTGGCCGTCGAGCAGGACGCGCTGGAGGCGCTGCGGCTGGGGACGCTCGTGGGGACCTGCCTGGGCCTCAATGGCGTCTGTGACGACTCGGCCGCGAGCGTGGTGCTGGACGTGAACAAGCGCGTGCTCTACGCGCGCGACGCGCGGGGGCAGGTCGTGGCCCGGCAGCTGCTGGCCATCTCGAAGGAGGACCAGCTGGTGCCCTTCAACGTGTACCCGGAGCGCGCGCCGCCAGCGCTCCAGGACTTCTTCCTCGACTACGACCTGGCCTTCGCCGAGGCGCTTGGCCTGCCGCTGTCGGACGGCCCGCTCTACCCGGACGTGGAGAACGTCCTCTCCGAGTCCTTCTGGCATGACGGCGCGTGGGAGCTGGGAGGCCGCGAGGAGGAGCCGCCCTGAGAGGCCGGGACACGCGTGGTAAGCAGGCGCGATGCGAACCGTCCTCCGCCTGTCCCTTCTGCTCACCCTCGCCACCGGCTGCGCCACCACCCAGGGCGCCGCCAGTGCCCCTCCCGAGCCGGAGAAGAAGTTCTCCATGCGCACCTACTACATGGCCTTTCTGCGGCGCGGGCCGGCGTGGACGAAGGAGCGCACCCCGGAGGCCATCGAGGCGGGCAAGGGGCACATGGCCAACATCGAGCGGCTGGCGAAGTGCGGGAAGCTCGTCATCGCCGGCCCCTTCGACGTGCCGGCCGATGCCCCGTCGGACGCGCTCGCCGGCATCTTCATCTTCGACGTCGCCACGCGCGAGGAGGCGGTGGCGCTCACGGCGCAGGACCCGGCCGTGAAGGCCGGCCGCTTCACCATCGAGGTGCTGCCCTGGTACGGCCCCACCGGCCTCACCTACGAGGGCCACATCCGCCCCGAGCCCGGCCTGTCCTGCACGCCGTAGCGGCTCAGTGGATGCCGGGCGACACCTGCTCCATGGCGTCGGTCCGCGCGCCCGTCTCCTCGCGGCGCGCGTACTGGGCCATGCCCTCGAAGTCCACCATGGTGCAGGGCTCATCGCCCAGGACCCAGGCGTCATGGCCGGGCGGGATGAGGGCCACGTCCCCGGGCCCCAGCTCTCCCCGCGTGCCGTCGTCCAGGGCGATGGCCAGCCGGCCGGAGACGATGAAGCAGGTGTGCGGCAGCTGGCACGTCTCCGTGCCCGCGAGGGGACGGACGTCCTCGGACCACTTCCACCCGGGCTCGAAGACGGCCAGCCCCACGGCGCGTCCGTCCTCGAAGTTCAGAATCTCGGCATGCCCGTGCGCGACGAAGGGACGGCGCTCGTCCGGTGTCGAGAAGTGCTTGATGATGAGCTGGCTCATGGCGTGTACCCCCGCGGTTGCCACTGTCCTCCAGTGGAAGCTAGGGGCGCGGTCGGGGCCACGCAGCGCTCAGGCGAGGAACTCCAGGTGCATGGACAGCCCGGCCTCGAACTCTGGCGCCTGCCGCAACTGCTCCAGCACCACCACCGTGCAGTGGAGCGTGACGAGAGGCAGGGCGCCCGGCTCGCTCACCCACCGCACCGCGCTCATGAGGTGCCGGGCCTGCAGGAAGCCCACCACCGCGTCGCGAAAGCGCTGGCTCTCCTCACGTCCGGCGCCGTGGACACGCGAGCGCTCGGGAGCAGGCGAGGAGGCAGGCGCACGGCTGCCCCGTCCGCGCCGCGAAAGGGAGCGTGACGGCTTTGGAGCCTCTCGGGGCATGACGATGGCTTCAATCCACATCGCGGCCTCCTTCGCGCCGTGCAGTCTGGCTTGAAGATTATCGGACAGGTCGCGTCCCAGTTTCTTGTGAACCGTCTTCACCCTCCAGGGTGGGGCCGAACGGCCCCAATGGCACGGGTGGGCCTTGAGGCCCCCGGTCGCCCACCTGGAAGGAGCGGCGCCAGCCGTGCGCCTGCTCGCTCGGCTGCTCAGCGACGAGGCGTCTCGGCGCCAGGGCCCGTGGACGCATGACGGCCACCGGCGCGTGCGCACCCGAGGCGTGCCTGCCATGCGGCCCGCCACTTCCTACCTTGGGAGGCATGAAGGCCTCGCGTCGGCAGCTCCCCGTCTATGTGCCACCGCGCACGGTGTGGTCCGTGGGGCTCCAGGTGCTGCTGCTGGGCTTGTGCTGGCTGGCCATCCGCCGGCTGTACCCCGTGCTCACGCTGCTGGCGGTGGTGCTGCTGGTGTCCATTGCCCTGGACCCGTTGGTGCGCCGGCTGGAGCGCTGGGGCGTGAAGCGCGGGCTGGGCGTGGCCCTGGTGGCCCTGCTGCTGCTGGGGATGATGGGGCTCTTGGTGGGCACGTTGGTGCCCATGCTGGTGCAGCAGCTCCAGTCCCTCGTCCAATCCATGCCCGCGCGCATCCAGGCGCTGTCGCAATCGGAGTGGATACAGGACCTGAGCAAGCGCTACGGCGTGCAGGTCCGCACGGAGGACGTGCTGGCCCGCTTCGAGCCGGCGGACCTGGCGAGCCGGGCCATCGACGTCCTGTCCTCCACGCTGGGGCTGGTGGCGGCGGGCATCACCGTGGTGGCGCTCACCGTCTTCACGCTGCTGTTCGGCGAGGACCTCTACGAGAGCATCCTCCAGTGGGTGTCCCCGCGCCGCAGGCCGCGCGTGCGGCTCCTGGTGGGGCGGATGCGCGAGGCGGTGGGCAACTACCTGGCGGGCACGCTGCTGGTGATGACGATTGGCGGCACGGTGGCCGCCACCGTGGCGCTCATCCAGGGCGTGCCGTACTTCCTGGCGCTGGGGTTGGTGGTGATGCTGCTGGGCGTCATCCCCTTCATCGGCAGCGTCATCAGCGCGGTGCTGGTGGGGCTCACCACGTTCGCCACGCTGGGCCTGCGCCCCGCCATCATCGCGGTGGTGGTGTTCATGGTGTACCAGCAGCTCGAGTCCAACGTGCTCGGCCCCATGGTGCAGCGGCGCGCCATCCGGATGAACCCGCTGCTCATCTCCATCGTCGCGCTGGTGGGCGGCGCGCTGGCGGGGCTGGCTGGCGTCGTGCTCGCCGTGCCGATGGCGGCGGCGGCGCAGGTGCTCGTCCAGGAGGTGCTCCGCTACCGCCACGACGGCTGGAAGCAGGCGCACAAGCGCGAGCTGGCGCAGCACGAGGCGGGCCGGAGCGCGGTGGAGGAGGGGCTCCTGTTCGCCGGGCCCATGGAGGAGCCCCGGCATGAGCCTCCGCATCCCCCCGAGCGGCACGAGCGGCACGAGCCTCACTGAAAAAGCGAAGGGGCCCCCGGAAGCGCTTCCCGGGAGCCCCCTGCTACTCACGTGTCACACCGGCCGGAGCCGGCGGGACGTCAGCGGTCCGCCGGGGCCGAGCGGCCCTGGGCGTTGCCCTTCTTGCCCGAGGGCGAGGAGGCCACCGCCGCGCTGACGCCGAAGACGAGGTCGTCGCGGTCGTTGAAGCTGCCGGAGACGCAGGCGCTGCTGGCCGAGCCGCCGTAGCGGAACTGCGCGCGGATGGCGTGGTTGCCCGTCGTCGCGCCCAGGGTGAACGTGTGCGTGAAGGTCCGCGCCCCGCTGGCGGTGCAGGCCTGGTTCGTGGTCAGCGTCGTCCAGGCCGGAGCGGACGCGTTGGTCGTGTAGTACAGGTCGAGCGCGTCCGACGTGCCCCAGCACCAGACCGTCACGGACGCCGTCACCTGCTTGCCCGCGGCCAGCGGGCCGTTGTCCACCGTCTTGATGGACACCCGGTCCACGCTCTCGTCCGAGTGGTACGTGCCGCTGCTGCCGTCCGCGCACGAGTCGGCGATGGTGTTCGGCTGGTTGGGCTCCGCGCCGCCCGACAGGGTGCCGCGGCCGTTGACCAGCGTGGGGCCCGTGTCGCAGCCGCACACGTTGCCGCAGGACGGGGCCTGGAGCGCGGTGTTGAAGGTGGCGGTGACCGGCGTGCAGATGTTGGTGGTGGTGAAGCTGTTGGTCGCGCTGTAGGCGCTGGTGCCGCAGCTGTCCGCGGCGCGAGCGCGCCAGTAGTACGTGGTGAGGTTGGACAGGGCCGGAGTCACCGTCCACGCGCTGGCGGCCAGCGTGGTGTTGGAGCGCACCACGTTGGTGAAGGCGGCGTCGGTGGCCACCTGCACCTCGTAGCGGGTGGCGCCCGTCACGTCCGCCCAGTCGAGCGTCGCGCTGAGGCCCACGCCCGTGGCGCCGTTGGCCGGGGAGGCCAGCACCGGGGCGGTCAGGGTGATGCAGCCGCGCGTCGTGTAGCTGAACGTGGAGGACCACACGCCCGTGCCGCCGCACGAGTTCTTCGCGCGCACGCGCCAGTAGTACGTGGTGGTGGTGTTGAGCGCCGGAGACACCGTCCAGTTGCTCCCCACCAGCGTGGTGGCGGTGGCCACGACGTTGGTGAAGGCGGCGTCGGTGGCGACCTGCACCTCGTACGTGGAGGCGCCCGTCACGTCCGCCCAGTCCAGCGCCGCGGCAGGCTCCACGCCGGTGGCGCCGTTGGCCGGGGTGGCCAGCGAGGCGACGCCCGGCGCCGCGCAGACCGGCGTCGCGCAGCTGCACGCGCTCGCGGGGCCGTAGCAGGCGCTCGAGGAGGCCGGGACGACGGAGTAGCAGTACTGACGGCCGTTGGCGACCTCGGTGTCGGTGTAGCTGGTGCCGGTGACGGTGGCGACCTTGGCCTTGCCGAAGTCACAGCCGGCGAAGCCCTCGGTCTTCATCACCCAGTACTCGGAGGCGCCAGCGGACGGCGTCCAGCTGAGGGCCACCTGGCCGTCACCCGCGGTGGCGGTGTGCGTGGGGGCGGCGCTGGGGCCGGCGGAGCAGCCGCTGTTGACGGGAGCCGGCGTGCTGCACGCGATGTTGTGGCGGTTGTAGGCGGCGTAGATGGCCGTCATGTGCGGCGTGCCGTCCGCCAGGTTGCCGTTGTCGTCGTCCGCGGCCAGCCACTGCATGTAGCCGTTGGTGGCGCCACAGCCGTCGGAGGTGCCGGCGGTGCAGTTGCAGCCGTGCCACGTGCCGACGTTGCCGCTACCCTGGTAGAACACCTTGTTGGCGACGATGAAGGCGGTGTTGGAGTCGTAGTTGAACGGCGCCGCACGCAGGTCACGCGCGACGAAGTCCCAGGCGGCCTGGCGCACGGGGGACGCGGCGCAGTGCACCTGACGGCTGCAGGGGCCGGTGCCGGAGCTGCACCGGGTGCACACGAAGTTCTGCGGGGTGTTGGGGGTGCCGGGAACGCTGGCGGCCCAGTCCGCGTCACGCACGCCCGAGCACTTGGTGGCGCAGTACGCCGCGCCCGTCTGGGCCTCGTTCACGTTGTAGCCCGAGCCGTCCGGCGTCATGCCGCAGCCGTTGTTGGACGTCTGGAAGAAGCCGTAGCCCACGCAGGACGTCTGCAGGCGGTAGATGGCGGCGATGTCCGCGTAGCCCTCGGAGGAGCTGGACAGCGTGCCGTTGGCGTCGAAGTCGTCGATGCCGTGGCCCCACTCGTGGTCGAACACGGCGCCAATCTCACCGGTGTTCCGGCAGCCGCCGCCGCTGCGGTAGAAGTTGACGGACGAGCCGTTCCAGAAGGCGTTGCAGGTGGAGTTGATGTTGACGTTGGAGAGCAGCTGGCCCTGCAGCCAGGTGTTGGTGGGCAGCCAGCCGCGGGCCTGCTCCGCGAGCTTGTTCAGCTCGTAGAAGCTGGAGCGCGAGGCGGCGGTGTTGCCCGCGGAGGTGCCGGCGGGCACGGTGCAGTCGTGGTCGTTGTTCACGCCACCCAGGTCCATGTTGCCCGAGGTGGAGTTGACGCTGATGGCGCCGCAGCTGTCGGACACGCGCACGTACTTGCCGGACAGGGTGGTGTTGGAGGTGCCGGAGGTGTAGTTGTAGATGCCGGCGCCGTCGGTGAAGTTGTTGGGAGACGCCACGCCCGTGTTGGCCCAGGGCATGGGGGTGTTGGGCTGCATGGTGCCGCACACGGTGTTGTCGGCGCAGGTGCCGATGTTCGTGGTCGGGTAGACGCCGCCCTTGATCTGCGCGTCGAAGTAGTGGTTGTCGTCCTCGATGGCGAGCACCTCGCCCGAGTTGGCGTCCACCGTCACCTTCCAGCGCTGGTGGCCGTTCGGGTCCTGGAAGCCGTAGGTGTAGACGAGCACGTGCTCGTAGCCGGTGCCGACGGCGCCAGCGAAGGACTCACCGGCGCGGGCGACGGGGGCCACCTCGAGCGTGGGCTGCTGCCAGAGCTGCTGGGGCGAGGTGTTCAGCCCGACGAAGCCGTTGCCGGCCACGAGCGCGTCCGCGGGAGCGAGCGCGGGCTTCGTGTCGATGCCCACGTTGGCCCAGGCCTCGGTGCCCACGAGGATGAGGTTGCCGTGGCTGATGGTGGCGGCGACGCGGCCGTGGCGCACGGTGACGCCGTTCACCTGCTGCGGGATGTGGACCTGCCACAGGTGCTCGGCCACCTGGGTGACGCGGGGCGAGCCCAGCTGCATCAGGTCGATGCCGAGCGCGGCCTGGTTGTCCGCGATGAACTTGAGCACCAGGTCCTCGACGACGGACGCGTCCACGTCCGCCACGGAGCGGCCGATGGACTCGCGCACCTGGTCGATGGAGACCTTGTTGTTGAAGCCGTCACCCGGGATGAGCGGGAAGGAACCCTGCACGGCCGTGGCCGAGCCGGTGCGCGGGTCGATGTAGACATTCACGTCCTTGCCGTTGCGGGCAAAGAAGTCGTTCCAGGCGCCCGCCGAGAGCGAATTCATGTTCCGGCGCGCGGTGTCCAGCGGGACGTTCTGGATGGGAAGGTACAGCTCCGGTTTGAAGAAGGCCTTGTCCGCGACGACGCTCTGGCCCTTGTCCGGGGGCTGGAACGCCCAGCTCCCTGTTGCCATGAGCAGGGCACAACATGCTGCTGACACCTTGGTGTGGCGCATGCGGTTCTCCTCGACGAGGGCCCGCGGGGTACGGGCCCGAGGTGGCTCCACGGTAGGGAGCCCGCACACGCAATTAGCGATACTGAAACAAAATGAGAATATAGGTAATTCCCGGCCTTGCCTCCTAAAGCAGATCCTCAAGGAAAACAAGGAGTAACAATGTTGACTGCCGGACATGACGGCGCACGGAGTGTGAAAAACCCAGTGTCTCCGAGCGTCAATCGGCGCCACTGGTAGCGGATTTTTATTGACGGGCTGATTCGAGCCGCTAGCGCGGCCAGATGCGCACCCAGTCGTCCTGGATGAGCTTCCCGCTGGCGCTGTCGGTGCTGCCGCTGGCCATGAAGCCGCGGGGCGTGCGGAGCGCGAGCGCGCCGGCCTCCACCCACAACAGCAGCAGCAGGGCGGTGGCGTACGCGGGCAGCCGCGGGGCCAGCGCGGGGCGGCGCGCGGCGAGGACGACGAGGGGCAGCAGGAGCAGCGGCAGGAGCGCGGGGAAGATGGCGAGCAGCCCGCGCGAGTAGCCGAAGAAGGCGAGGGTGATGAGGAAGCGGTGCAGCAGCACCGCGGTGAAGAGGGCGTAGACGCGCCACGGCGGCAAGAGCGACAGCGCCGCGCCCGCGAGGATCAGCAGCGCGAGCGGCCACTTCAGCCAGCCGCCCTCGGGGACGAAGAGGTCCACGGGCGCGCGGGCGCCGCTCAGGCCCGAGGGCAGGTTGGACGCGCCGAAGCCCAGGCTCAGCCCGTCCAGCCAGCGGTCCAGCTTGGCCACGCACAGCCGCGCCGCGTCGGCGGGGTGCTCGCGCATCCACGAGAGCCCCTCGGCGTACCCGTGCAAGAGCATGCGGCGCTGGGCGGGGTTGGCCACGTCCAGGTTGCCGTCCTGGCCGAGCCGGTTGACGGCGTCCGGCGTGAAGCCGCCGGTGGCCCCGGCGTGGTTGGCCATGGCGAAGTTGATGGGGCCGTAGACGGTGACGGGGGCCAATACCGGCAGCGGCTCCAGGCCCGGCGTGCGCGCGTTGATGTCGCGCAGCACGCGCGCGTTGTGGACGGCCCAGGGCGCCAGCACCAGCGCGGACGCCAGCACCGCCGCGCCCCAGCGGGTGGCCAGCGCGGTCAGCGGCGTCTGTCCCCGGAACAGCCACGCCCAGGCGAGCAGGAAGGGCCAGAGATGGAGGTGCTCGGCCCGCGTGAGCGCGCCCAGGCCCATGACGGCGCCCAGGAGCAGGGCGCCCGGCCACGTGGGCCCGGCGCGGTAGCGCAGCATCAGCGCGCAGGTGGCGGAGAGGAAGAGGGCGTACAGGACTTCATTGCTGTACGTGGTGGACAGCACCAGCCACCCGAAGCTGGACGCGAAGAGGGCCGCGGCCAGCAGGCTCCACCCCGTGCCCAGCACCTTGCGCCACCACCACCACGTGAAGGCCACCGTGGCCGAGTTGAGCAGCGCGAGGACGAGCTTGTACGGGTACGCGCTGCCCTGGGGCTCGCCGAGGACGCGGTAGAGCAGCCCCAGCATCCAGGGGAACAGGGGCGGGTGGTAGGGCAGGGCGGCCTGGGCCGGCTTGTCCCGCGCCCAGTCCAGGGCGTACGCGTGGAAGAAGCGCGAGTCGCCGTAGAAGAAGATGGAGAAGGGCCAGGTGCGGTCTGGCGACGCCTGGAGGTACAGCCACCGTAGGAGCAGGCTGAGGCCGAACGTCGCCGCGACACCCAGGGCCACCGGGTGCCGCGTCCACAGCTCCCGCGCTCTGATGAAGAGCCGCCGCATGCCACCCCCGCAGACAGTCCAGGCCCTACGTTACACAGGGGCGGCGTGCGGCGGCCAGGGAGCCCCGGCCGGCGGCGGTGTCAGGGCCTGGCCCGAAATGTCCGGTCATTGTCCGGGATGCGCATGGGAAGGCCTGGCCGCTCCCTCTATGGTGCCGGGCATGCCGTCCACCCGTTCCCTCTCGCGCGCCGGGGCCCGCGCACCCGTCCGGACCCGTCACGTCGCGGTGCTCGTCCTGCCCCACGTCCACCTGCTCGACCTGGCCGGTCCCGTCCAGGTGCTCTTCGAGGCCAATGCCTTCGGCGCGGACTACCGGCTGCGCTACTGCGGGGCGGCGCCCGAGGTCGCCTCCTCGCAGGGGCTGGTGTTCGGCCGGCTGGAGCCGCTGCCCGACCCGCGCGAGCTGGACCTGGTGCTGGTGCCGGGCATCGACTCGCGCACGCTGGACGCGCTGGGAGCGGTGCCCTCGGCGTGGCTGCGCGAGGCGCATGGGGCGGGCGTGAGGATGGCGTCGGTCTGCACGGGCGCGTTCGTGCTCGCGCACGCGGGGCTGCTCGACGGGCGCCAGTGCGCGACCCACTGGAGGCTGCTCGACGTGCTGCAGCGCCGCTACCCGGCGACGAAGGGGGTGGGGGACCGGCTCTTCGTTCGTGACGGGCCCTTCCTCACCAGCGCGGGGGTGACGTCCGGCATCGACATGGCGCTGTCTCTGGTGCAGGAGGAGCACGGCCCGCTGATGGTGGCGCGGGTCGCGCGGGAGATGGTCGTCTATCACCGGAGGGACGGAGAGCAGCGGCAGACGTCCGTCTTCCTCGAGTACCGCACGCACCTGAGCCACGGCGTGCACAAGGTGCAGGACTGGATTGTGGCGAACCCGCGCGAGCGGGCCACGCTGCCGCGCCTGGCGAGGCTGGCGGCGATGAGCCCCCGCAGCCTCACGAGGGCCTTCCGGCAGGCCACCGGCATCACCGTCAAGGACTTCTCCCAGCGCGTCCGGCTGGAGGTGGCGGCGAACCTGCTGGAGGACCCCGAGGCCCGGGTGGAGAGCGTCGCCGCGCACCTCGGCTTCACGGATGCCCGCCAGCTGCGCCGGCTCTGGAAGGAGACGTACGGCGTGAGCCCCGTGCGGTGGAAGGCGACGCGCCAGCAGACGCGGTCGATGCCCCGGGCGGGGCCAGGAGGAAGAAGACCATGAAGCACCCGGTAAGGTGGATGCTCGCGGTAGCGCTGTGGCTCGCCGTCTTGCCGGCGGGAGCGGCGGAGGTGAAGCCGAGGCGCCCGGGCCCCACGCGCAACGTGGCCATCGTCCTGTACGAGGGCGTCGAGTTGCTCGACTTCGCCGGCCCCGGCGAGGTGTTCGCGGCCGCTGGCGACCAGGCCATGGTGGGCGACGCGCCCGCCTTCCGCGTCTACACCGTCGCGAAGTCGAAGGCGCCGCTGACCAGCCAGGGCTTCCTGAAGGTGACGCCGGACTTCTCGCCCGAGGACGCGCCGCCGCCCGACATCCTCGTCATCCCCGGCGGCAACACGGGCGTGGTGCTGGAGGACGCGGCGTTCTCCGGCTGGCTGGCGAGGACGGCGGAGCAGGCAGAGGTGGCGCTGACGGTATGTACCGGCGCCCTGGTGTTGGGGAAGGCCGGGCAGCTCGACGGGCTGGACGTGACGACCTTCAACAACCTCATCGACTCGCTCCAGCGGATGGCGCCGAAGGCGCGGGTCCACCGCGGACGCCGCCTCATCGACAGCGGGCGCATCGTCACCACGGCGGGGGTGTCCGCGGGCATCGACGGCTCGCTGCACGTCGTCGCGCGCCTGCTGGGCCTGCGCGTGGCGCAGAAGACGGCGCGGTACATGGAGTACCGCTGGACGCCGGAGCCGCACCTCGTCGACGACTACCGGCTGCTCAACCCGAGCCTCGACGCGCGGGGCCGCGCCCACCAGCAGGCGGAGCTGCTGACGGAGGACGAGGACTGGCCGGCGGCGGCGAAGGCCTGGCGGGAGTTGCTCTCCGCGGACGCGAAGGACGCGAGGGCCTGGTACGGGCTCGGGCAGGTGCTGCTGGCCGCGAAGGATTGGGACGGAGCCATCGCGGCGTCGCTCCGGGCCGCCGAGGACTCGCGGTACCGGGTGAATGCGCTGTACCGCGTGGCCTGTGGCTATTCGCTCAAGGCGGACGCCACCCGGGCGCTCGAGTTCCTCGGGAAGTCCATCGACGCCGGCCTCCGGGGGACCTGGCCCCTGCGCGACCCGGACCTGGCGCACGTCCGGGAGGACCCGCGCTTCCAGAAGCTGGCCGCGCGCCTGCGCTGAACAGGCGGACTTCATCATTTCGAAGCGGCCGCACGGCCCTGCGCTCCCGTGGTCCTTTCAGAAACGTAACTTTCCCCGGCGGTCCGGTACCGGGTTCTGTTACGCCCTCCTCTAGAGTTGACGACGCCGCTCGTCCGTCGACTCCCGACTCGCAGCATGGAGGGATGCGTGTCCCACGCAGGTGAGCAGTCCATCCTGGCCATCGACCTCGGCACCTCGGCGGTCAAGCTGGCCGTGGTGTCCGTCCGGGGGCGCATCCTCGGCGGCGACGTGGAGCCGCTGGACCTCCAGCTGCTCCCCGACGGAGGCGCCGAGCAGGACCCCGAATCCTGGTGGCGCGCCATCGTCCAGGGGACGCGGCGGCTCCTGGCATCGGGTCGCGTGCGCGCCGAGGACATCATCGGCGTCAACTGCAGCTCGCAGTGGTCCGGCACCGTCGCGGTGGACACGGCCGGCAGGCCGCTGCGCCCCGCGCTCATCTGGATGGACTCGCGCGGCGCCCCGCACGTCAAGCGCGTGGCGGACGGGTTCATCCCCGTGGAGGGCTACGGCATCCGCCGGCTGCTCACCTGGATTCGCCTGTCCGGAGGGGTGCCGAGCCTGTCCGGGAAGGACCCGGTGGGCCACATCCTCTACCTCCAGACGGAGCACCCGGACGTCTACCGGAACACCTACAAGTTCCTGGAGCCGAAGGACTGGCTCAACCTGCGGCTGAGCGGCCGCTTCGCCGCTTCGTACGACTCCATCACCCTGCACTGGGTGACGGATAACCGCGAGCTGTCCCGCGTCACCTATGACGAGCGCCTGCTGGAGATGACGGGCCTCAAGCGCGAGAAGCTGCCGGACCTGGTGCCCGCCGCGACGGTGCTGGGGCCGCTCCAGCCGGAGGCCGCGAGGGAACTGGGCCTGCGCGAGGACGTGCAGGTGGTGACGGGCGCGCCGGACATCCTCGCCGCCGCGGTGGGCTCGGGCGCGGTGCGCGACAACGAGCCGCACCTCTGCGTGGGCACCTCGTCGTGGCTGAGCTGCCATGTGCCCTACAAGAAGACGGACATCTTCCACCAGATGGCCTCGGTGCCGTCCGCGCTGCAGGGCCGCTACCTCCTGGCCAACGAGCAGGAGTCCGCCGGCATCTGCCTCACCTTCCTCAAGGACAACATCCTCTATGGGAAGGATTCGGCGCCCGGACAGGCGCCTGCGGAGGACGACTCGGCGGAGGTCTACAAGCTGATGGAGCGCCAGGCCGGCACCGTCCCCGCCGGGAGCGACCAGCTCATCTTCATGCCCTGGCTCAACGGCGAGCGCAGCCCCGTGGACGACAAGGCGCTGCGCGGGGGCTTCTTCAACCAGTCGCTGAAGACGACGCGGGCCCACATGGTGCGGGCGGTGATGGAGGGCGTGGCCTACAACTCGCGCTGGCTGTTCACCTACGTGGAGCAGTTCGTGGGCAAGCGGCTGGACTCGATGCGCATCATCGGCGGCGGGGCGCGCTCGCCGCTGTGGTGCCAGATTCACGCGGACGTGCTCGGACGCACGATTCAGCAGGTGGACGAGCCCGTGCTGGCCAACGCCCGCGGCGCCGCGTTCCAGGCGGCGGTGGCGCTCGGGAAGCTCACCGTGGACGAGATTCCGTCGCTCGTCCCCATCGCCCGCACGTACGAGCCGGACCCGAAGAACCGGGCCCTCTACGACGAGCTGTTCCGCGAGTTCGTCAACCTCTACAAGGCCAACAAGGCCATCTTCGCGCGGCTCAACCGCGCCCGGAGCGCCTGACAGCACGGCGCGAGAAAGGAACCTCTCATGGCTCTTCCCGACCCGAAGTCGCTGCGTCTGCTGAACCACGTGCCCCCGCGCCTGCTCTCCAAGGCCGAGCGCTACCTCAAGGCCGTGCCCATGGTGCGCGACCTGCTGTCGAAGGAGTCGGACTCGCTGCTGGGCGAGCTGGAGGGCAGCCTCAAGCCGTACCGGGGCAAGCTGCCCACGTATGACCATCTGCCAGTGACGGGCCGCTCGCGCGAGGACGTGCTGCGCGAGCTGAAGGAGCTGGAGACACAGGAGCAGCCGCGCTGGCGCGAGGGCAAGGTGTCCGGGGCCGTGTACAACGGCGACACCGGGCACATCGACTTCCTCAACCAGGTGTACGCGCTGCACTCGCAGAGCAACCCGCTGCACGCGGACCTGTGGCCCAGCGCCACGAAGTTCGAGGCCGAGGTGGTGGCGATGACGGCGAGCATGCTGGGCGCCGACGCCGCCAACGCGGGCAAGCCGGCCTCCGAGCACATCTGCGGCTCCATGTCGTCCGGTGGCACCGAGAGCATCATGCTCGCCATCAAGACGTACCGGGACTGGGCGCGCGAGACGAAGGGCATCACGAAGCCGGAGATGGTGGCGCCCGCGAGCGCGCATCCTGCCTTCGACAAGGCGGCGCACTACTTCGGCGTGAAGATGGTGCGGGTGCCGGTGGGTCCGGACTACCGCGCGGACGTGGCGGCGACGAAGAAGGCCATCAACCGGAACACCATCGTCCTCATCGGCTCGGCGCCGGGCTTCCCCCACGGCGTCATCGACCCCATCGAGGAGCTGTCCGAGCTGGCGCGCAGGAAGCGTATCGGCTTCCACACCGACGCGTGCCTGGGCGGCTTCGTGCTGCCGTTCGCGAAGAAGCTGGGCTACCCGGTGCCGCCGTTCGACTTTCGGCTGCCGGGCGTGACGTCCATCTCGGTGGACACCCACAAGTTCGGTTACGCGGCCAAGGGCTCTTCGGTGGTGCTGTACCGGGGCACCGAGCTGCGCTCGCACCAGTACTTCACGGCCACGGACTGGCCGGGCGGCATCTACTTCTCGCCGACGTTCTCCGGCAGCCGGCCGGGCGCGCTCATCGCGGCGGCCTGGGCGTCCATGGTGAGCATGGGCGAGCAGGGCTACCTGGAGGCCACGCGCCGCATCCTGGAAGCGGCCAGCACCATCAAGCAGGGCATCCGCGCCATCCCCGAGCTGCACGTGCTGGGCGACCCGCTGTTCGTCATCGCGTTCGGCTCGGAGACGGTGGACGTCTTCAAGGTGATGGAGCGGATGAGCGAGCGCGGGTGGAGCCTCAATGGCCTGCACAAGCCCTCCGCGGTGCACCTGTGCGTGACGCTGCGGCACACGCAGTCGGGCGTGGCGGAGCGGTTCCTGGAGGACCTCCGCGCCGCCGTGGAGCACGTGAAGGCGAACCCCGGCGACAAGGGAACGATGGCGCCCGTCTACGGCATGGCCGCCAGCGTCCCCTTCCGGGGCATGGTGAGCGACTTGCTCAAGAAGTACATGGACCTGCTCTACAAGGTGTGAGGCCGCGGGAGGGTGGCCCGGTGCCGAAGTGGAAGTGGGCCACCGGCGTGCTCACGGGCCCATGGACCCGTGCCGCGAGGCTCCTTCATGCGTGGCAGGGACTCGCACGAAGGGGCTTCAAGGGACGACGTTCCATGCGCCCTTGCGGTCGCCCCAATGATCCTGCCCTCGTTCGCGGAGGAGTCGGCACCTGCCAGCGGCGGCCAGAGATGGCGAGACCCTCCTTCGCGGATTGGCGAGAACCTGCCCCGCCCACGAGGGATGGCGATTCCGTTCCAGGGGAGGCGGCCCGGGTCCAGCGGGCTCACGCGGAATGGACATTCCGTTCCGAAGGAGGCAGCCCGGGTCCGGCCGGCTTACGCGGAACGGACATTCCGTTCCGAAGGAGGCAGCCCGGGTCCAACTGGCTCAGGCGGAATGGACATTCCGTTCCGAAGGAGGTGGCCCGGGTTCGGCCGGCTCAGGCGGAATGGACATTCCGTTCCGAAGGAGGCGGCCCGGTCCGGCCGGCTCAGGCGGAATGGACATTCCGCTCCGCTGGAGGCGGCCCCCGGGCGGGCAGGCCCACCCGGAATGGAGGCCCCATTCCGGAGGAGGTAGCTTGGGGTTGGTCCACCCGGAATGGACATTCCGTTCCGAGGGAGACGGCCCCGGGCTGGCAGGCCTACCCGGAATGGAGGCTCCAGTCCGGAGGAGGAGGCCTGGGGCTGGCCCACGGGGAATGGAGATTCCATTCCGGAGGAGCCGGCCCGGAAGCGGACAGGCCCACGGGAATGGAGATTCCGTTCCGGACAGGACTGGGAGCGTGCCTGGACCTCTTCAGTGTCGACGTGGCTCAGCGGTAGGATTCGCCCACGTGATGAATCAGTGCGGCCGCGCCGCCCACTCCCACGCGGTGCCCCGGTGCAGCGCCGCGTAGATGTCGTCCCGGAGCGTGTTGCACTCGTCGTGCGTCAGCGTGCGGTCCAGCGCGCGGAGCACCACGCGCAGCAGCACGTTCTTCTGCCCGGGGATGACGCCCATCCGCTTCACCGCGCTGGCGGGCAGGGCGGAGTAGGGCGTCTCGGAGAGCACCTGCACCGTCTCCACCAATTCCGCCCGCTCCCCGAGCGCCGCGCGCACGGCGTCCCCGAGCTCCTCGGGTGTCTGCTGTTCATCGAGCACGATGGACAAGTCCCTGCGCACCTCCGGCATGGAGGACACGGGGCGGTAGGGCTCCAGGTCCAACAGTTGTGACGCGATTCTGGTGTCCGCAGAGCGCAACAGGCGGATGTCGTCCAGGCCCTTGCGCAGCATCAGGATGCGGTCCAGCCCGATACCCATGGCGAGGCCCGTGGTGGTGCGCGTGTCCAGCCCGCTCTCCGCGAGCAGCGCCGGAAGCGCGAGGCCGCACTCGCCAATCTCCACCCACTCGCCGCCGTGCTTCACATCCACCTGGAGCCCATCGGTGGTGTACGGGTGGACGGCCGGTGTCAGCTTCATCTCGCGGCCGGGGAGCAGGGCGCGCACCACGGTGGCAATCATGTCCCGCAGGTCGTCCGTGGTGAGAGGCGTGCCCCGACGGATGCGCCAGAGGTCCATCTGGTGGGGCTCGCCGGTATGCAGCCGGTCGATGCAGTCACGTCGGTAGACGAGCCCGGGGCAGGCGAGCAGCGCGTCCTCGGGCGGGGTCGCGGAGATCCGTCGGAGCAGCCCCGGAATCATCGCGGAAGTCTGCGAGCGCAACAGCGCGGTGTCACAGACGTACCGCGAGTAGCGCGCGTCCCGAGCGGCGCCGCCCGGCGGGTAGTGCAGCCGGTCGTAGTTGTCGGCGATGGAGACGACGGGGCTCTGGCGGTGGATGCGTACCTCACAGCCCCAGGCGGAGCGCAGCGCGTCCAGCGCGGCGGACACGAGCAGCTGCATGGCGTGCGGGCCGGAGGCGGGGTCGGTGAGGTCGCGGACGGACAGGGCGCGCCGGAGCTCGTCGGCGCTGAGGATGGAGACGGACGGAGAGACGGAAGGGGAGACGGACGACATGGGAAACCTCTCGGAAGGTGGAAATGGACGCAGGGGTTCCCGGGACGCCAGGCAGGGGAGCCGCCTTGCGCCGCCGGCGACGGATGTCCCCCCGGCGGGTTCGGGAGGGCGTCGCGCCTGACGGCGTTCCACCAACGAGAGGGGCGTGCGCTCAGTCGAAGAGCACGGCCTCCCGACACCCGAACGGGGCCGGGGGGCTGCTAAATCGACGAGCACTCACCACGAGGTACATGCCTACAGGATTAACGATGTTGGAGCGCCTTGGCAAGAGGCGCTCCCGGGACGTGTCTCACGACACCTGTGGACGCGGGCGCCGGGGCAGGGCGCCCCGGTCACCCGTTCATCAGCACTCGATGGCGTCGATGTCGACGAAGTAGCCCGTCGAAGCGGGGTTCTTCTCGTTCAGCGTCTTGATGGTGAAGGTGTACGTCCCGTACGGAATGAAGTAGCCGTAGAAGAGCGGAACCTGCCGCACCGTGGTGGGCGAGTAGGCGTCGTAGATTCCATACGACTGCCCGTTGATGAAGAGCTGGAACTTCCCTCGGTTGGACGCGGTGCTGATGTAGATGTCGAACCCCGCCGTGTTGCACGTGAAGCTCGCCACCGAGCCCGGCGTCTGCGTCAGGTGCAGCGTCCCGTTGTACGCGCCGCTGTAGACACCTCCGGACACCGGGCTCCACCCGGTGCTGTAGATCCAGTTCGGGTGTGTGTCGTCATAGACATCCGCCCGCGCTTCCCCAGCCACCGTGGCACCCGCGATACCCGTGACGATGGCTGCCAGCTTCACACGACCCAGAATGTTCGAATTCAAGGCACGACCCCCTGGTGACGCGCTTCGAATTGAAGCGCGGAAACAAGTGTAATCAAACATCTATGACAAACGTGATGGCCGAGTGGAATATGCGCCGACCGGGCCCAGGCGTCAGGGCATGCGGACGCTGAGTGAGCCGTCGTAGGGGACGCCGCGGACGGGCTCGAGCCCGGTGAACGCCGCGTTCAGGGCGCCCTTCACGAAGGTGCCCGTGAGCGGGGCCGTGTCGGCGGTGAGGCCGGGCAGGTTGCCGGCGATTTCACCCGTGAAGATGCCTTTCGTGTCGATGGTGCCCGTGATTCCCACAATCACCGTGTAGGGGCCGCTGGTGCAGGTCGTCTGTCCCCGGGCGTGGGCCACCTGGTCGTACTCGACGCGCTGGAAGTCGAGCGTCAGGTTGAAGTCGCTGGCGCAGGTGAACCGGCCCATCGGCGTGTTGGCCGCGCCCGCAACGCGTACGGGATAGGCAAGCCCGCCGCAGCTCACGAACTCACTGGGCGGCACGGTGAGCCGGGAGAAATCCCACACCGGCTTGACCACGCGGTTGATGACCTCGGTCGCGAGGTGCTCGTTCGCCCCCGGCGCCGTGTCGACGAAGAAGCCGAACTCCTTGAGCTCGGGCGTGGGGGCGACGCCGATGAATCCCGAGGGATACAGGTTCTGCGAGCCGACGTAGAAGCCCGAGTCCAGCATGTAGAACTTGGCGTGGGACGTGGGCTTGGCGCCAGAGCGCGTGTCGGTATACGCCGCCATGTGGAACATGCAGAGACCCACGTCGCGCTGGACCCCATTCAGCCCGCGGTAGGCGAACCGGTTGATGAGGTTCTGCTGCATGCGCTTCCACTCTTCCACGCCCAGGCGGTGCTCGTCGGCATCACCCCACACGAACTTGACGTCCACGCCCCGGGCGATGGCGTCCGCCACGTGCTCGAAGAAGATGGGCGAGAAGACTCCCTGGTGGCCTAAATGGAAGCCGACCAGGCCCGGGTTGATGAAGAACATGGAGCGCTGTGTGGCGCCCATGCCGGCAATCAGCGCACGGTCCGCGTCGAGCTTCACGCCGCTGTCGAGGTGGCCGCGCGACAGGGCCAGTACGTTGACGGGCCGGAACGGGTGCGGCGTCGTCGCCGCCACGGAGGGCGCCGCGGGCACCGTCCCGCACAGCGTCGTGTCACCCACGCACTTGATGTTCTTCTCGGCCCAGATGGTCTCGAACCAGTCCGCCGCGTGCTGGGCGGGCTCGCCCGCGAGGTGGATGGCCATCTCGTGCTCGGGGACCTCGTAGCTGGTGGCGAGGACCTCGATGCGGTCACGAATGCTCAGCTTCGAGTGGTTCCACCCGCCGAGCTGACCGTCGCTCCGGCCGACCGCGATGCGCACGTTCCAGGTCTCGGGACCGGCGAGGGTTTCCTGGCGGAGAAGCGCGGTGATTGCCGGGTAGATCTCCTCGACGTCCCATCTCACCTTCACGCCGTCATTGTTCAACTCTTCCAGGACGTCGCCGATGTACAGCCGGACGATGGGCTTCTGTGCGTGGGGCACCGGGCTGCTTCCCCAGCGCTGGCCCACATTCCGATGCAGGGTCAGGAGCCCCTCCTGCCATCCCAGGTTGTTGTGAAAGTAGAGCGAGGCATGGCTGAAGCTGCTCGTCGTCACGTCGATCTGGCCGTGAACCGTCTGCGCGAACCGCAGCAGCCTGGTGTCCAGCTCGTCCATGTTGAACAGCCACGGGTCTGGCATCCCCGTGCAGGTGGCGAGGGGGATGCTCGTATTGGGAGCCGCGCGCATCGCCGCGCCCACGGGAGACAGCGGCACGGTGACGCCTCCACATGGGGAGCTGAGCGCCACGGGCGTCGCGTCACCCGGCTGCTCGACGGAGGGGGGCTCGTCCACACGCGTGACGTCGCAGCCGGCCAGCAACTGGGAGGAGAGCAGCAACACGGGCACCCATCGACGGGAGGTGTCAGCCTTCGGGGGGATGATTTCGGATTGAACGTGCATGGGCCTGTCCTTGGCAGCCATCGTGGCTGCCCCCCACCGACACAGCTCGTCGCCACGTTGTCGCAACGCGAGCACGAAAAAATCAGCGCTGGTTCAGATGCCATGCAGTTGCATTGGATTTCTCTCGTGCGAATCGATGATTCTCTGCTCGCTCGGTTTGCCTTCAATCCCTGTCTACCGAGGTGCATGACGTCCTCACGGGCAACCACCCGTGCGGCTCGCGCGTGGTGATCGCCCACTGAGAGCGGGTGCCTGTCCGCGACAGCTCACGAGCGCCGAGGGGCGCGCAGCCGAGCTCGTGTCGGAAAGGCGCTCGTGAAGTGGCTGGGCGAGGAGATGTCCGGCCCTGGCGCGACGCCGGTGAGGCGGCCGGCGTCGCGCTCCAGGTCGAAGAGGGCGGCCCTCCCGGTGGAACTCCCAGTCCCTCATCCGGAACCGGTGGCGCACGCGCTCACGGCCGGGAAGGAGGCAGCAGCTCCGGTGGAATCGGGTTCGCGGCGTTCTCCGTCTGCCACACCACGCTGGTAATCCACCAGCGCTGGCCGTCGAAGTAGAGCTGCACGTGGTTGACGCCTCGCGAGTACGCGCCCGCCGGCCCACCCCACGTCTCGTAGGTGGACGCGACGTGCGCGATGTTGCCGTAGCGTCGAGTCTCACGGTGGATTTCCCGCTCACGGAAGCCCGCGCGCACCAGCGGCTCCGTGGTGTCGACGAAGGCTTGATGGTCCTGCACGACGGCCTTCTCGTTGATGGCCACGAAGCGGATCCACGGGCTGTAGAGCGTCCTGTCGCGGGCCCACTGACTGGGAGCGCCGGGGGCGATGTTGAGCACGTCGTAGAAGGCGTGCATTACCCCGTCGATGGTGCCGACGTCCTCCGGTCGCGCGGGAATGGTCTCGACGGGGACGGAGGCGGAGGCTTCCCGGGCCGGAGCATGGGCGCACGCGGCCAGGGCGAGGAGCAGGCTGGGAAGGAGGGTTCGCATGACCCCGGTCAGCCCTTCAGGTTCCGGCCGAACAAATCGAGCAGCCGCTCCCAGTGCTGCTCGGAGGCGTCCTTGTCGTACGCGGCCATGCCCTCCACCGCGTAGCCGTGGCGCTTGTCCGTGAAGAGCTCGGAGCGGTGCTTGACGCCCGCGTCCTTCAGCGCGGCCTCCAGCTTCTGGATGGCCTCGGCGGGCATGGCGTTGTCGTGGTCCGCGTGGCCGAAGTACAGCTCGCCCTTCACCCGGCCCACGAGCCGGTGCGGACTGTCCGGCGCGTCCGTGGCGAGCCGGCCGCCGTGCGACGAGGCCGCCGCGGCGATGCGGTCCGGGAAGTCCGCGGCCATGCGCACCGCGATGGCGCCGCTCATGCAGTAGCCGGCGACGCCCACCCTGGGGCCCTTCACCATGGACTGGCGGGCCAGGAAGTCGAGCTCCGCGGCGGCGTCCTGCTTCAGGCGCTCGGGCGTCAGGCCGCCGATGAGCGCGTAGATGCGCTTGCGGAACGGCTCGTCGTCGAACGAGCCGTTGAGGTCCAGCTTCGACGCGTGCCCGTCTCGGTAGAAGACGTTGGGCAGGAGGACGACATAGCCCTCCTTCGCGATTCGCCGGGCCATGGCCTCGAAGACGGGCCGGATGCCGAACGCGTCCATCAGCAGGATGACCGCGGGCCATGGGCCCTGGCCGTGGCCCTCCTCCGGATGGAACAGCTTCGCGTCCATCGTTCCATCGGCCGTCTTGATGTCGACGTCTTGCATACGCGTCGGGTGTCCTCGCAGGGGGGATGGCTACATCGACCGGGTGGCGATCTCCGTCAGCTCCGCTTCCGTGAGCACCAGGGGATTGCCCTTCATGCTGTTGGCCACGCTCGCCTTGGCCACGAGCTCCGGGACCTGCGCGGTCGTCAGGCCGTAGCGGCCGAGGCCGGGGATGCGGAGCGCGGCGCGCAGCTCGTCCACCCACGTGAGCGCCTCCTCGGGGCGGGCGTCGGGCCGGCCCGTCAGCAGCGCGGCGATCTCCTGGAAGCGCGGCAGCGCCGGGTGCTGCGGGGCGCGCTCGCGAAGGGCCTTGAGGTTGACGTCCAGCACCGCCGACAGGAGCGCCGCGCACACCGCGCCGTGGGGCGCGTCGAACATGCCGCCCATGGGCGCCGCGAAGCCATGCACCGCGCCCAGGCCCGAGTTGGCCAGACACAGGCCGCCATAGAGGCTGGCCAGCGCCAGGTCTTCGCGCGCATCCGCGTCCGGCCCGTCCAGCACCGCGCGCCGCAGCGAGCGGGCCGAGCGCCGGATGCCCTCGCGCGCCAGCGCGTCCGTGAGTGGGTTGGCGCGGATGCAGACGAACGGCTCGATGAGCTGCGACAGCGCGTCCAGCCCGCTGGAGGCCAGCACGGCGGCGGGCGCCCCCACGAGCAGGTCCGGGTCCACCACGGCCAGGCGCGGCAGCATGTGCGGGGCGCGCAGCGACGCCTTCGCCTTGGCGTCCTTCGAGCCCAGCACCGCGTTGCGCGTCACCTCCGTGCCCGTGCCCGCCGTGGTGGGAATGGCCACGAAGGGCAGGGACGTCTTCGTCAACGGCAGCCCCTTGCCGATGACCTCCAGGTAGTCCGTCGGGTCGCCCCCGTTGGTGGCCAGCGCCGCGAGCGTCTTGCCCGCGTCCAGCGCGCTGCCGCCGCCGAAGCCCACGACGAGGTCACAGCGGAACTCCAGGGCCACCGCCGTGCCGTCCCGCGCCAGCTCCACCGTGGGCTCACCGTCCACGGAGAAGACGCGCACGGCCAGGCCCCGCCGCTCCAGCGCCTCACGCAGCGGCTGGGCGCGCGCGGGGTTCTTCCCGGTGACGAGCAGCACGCGGCTGCCACCCAGGGCCTGGATGGCCTCGGGCGCTTCCTTGACGCGGCCGGGGCCGAAGAGGATGCGGGTCGCGGTGGCGAACTCGAAGGAGAGGCCGCTCATGTCACCAGCCTCCGTCGTCGGGGAAGCGGTTGACGTACTTCCGGCTGGTGCGCGGCTCGGCCATCATCGGCGCCACCGTGTCGCGCCAGGTGAGGTAGTGGGCCGTCTCCTTGTGCGCGGCCGGGGCCTGCGCCGTCCGGTACACCTCGCACAGCACGAAGCGCGTCGGGTCCTCGGTGTCCTGGATGACGTCGAAGCGTGCGATGCCGGGCTCCTTCACGCTCGCGCGGGCATTGGCCAGCGTGGCCTCGCGGAACGCCTCCA
Source organism: Pyxidicoccus fallax (assembly GCF_012933655.1). Lineage (GTDB taxonomy): Bacteria > Myxococcota > Myxococcia > Myxococcales > Myxococcaceae > Myxococcus > Myxococcus fallax. The sequence continues at coordinate 25,031 of NZ_JABBJJ010000160.1, forward strand.
CGTGTTCCGGCTTCACGTGGACGTGGACATGGACGACCAGCAGGGACTGGGACATGCCCCGGAGAATACCCCGGGCCGGGGCCGCGCGGGTGCACGGCTTCCGGCCCGGAGTTTCTCCAAGGTGTGTCGCCGTCAACCCGCTACGGCGCGGTGAGGACGGACGTGGGGCTGAGCACGTCCTGCAGCGTGCGGGCCATGGTCCAACCGTCGTGGTAGACGATTCCCGTCTGGCTGATGGTGTCGTTCCGGTACAGGCCGATCTTCAGGTAGTTGAGCTGACCGGAGTACTGGGTCGCGATGTACCGCTTGGGCAGGACGAGCTTGCCGTTGTGGTACAGCTCCACGAAGCCGACGGAGGCGTTGGGCGACCACTTCACGTGGAAGATGAAGTCCTGCCACTGGGCGCGGACCAGCGGCGTGCGCCAGACGATGGTGCCCGGGTTGCCGCCGACCTTGAGGTGGATCTCCTCGCCGTTGACGTAGAACTCCACCGGCGGTGAGCCCGAGTTGCCCTCGTGGTGCCACTGCGTGAAGAGCTGCCACGTCTTCGCGCTGGGGAAGGTGGAGTCGAACATCGTGCTCCAGCGGTAGTAGTACTCGGAGCCCGCCGGCTCGCGCGTCAGCCGCACCAGCTCGTTGCGGTTGCCGCTGGAGTTGATGGGGTCGTCGCCCTGCTTCACCGTGGCCTTGAGGGCGTAGCGGCCCTGGCGCAGGGGCGAAGCCACCAGCGCCAGCCGGTCCGCGCTCACCATCTGCGTCTTGCTCCACTGCGAGCGGTCCCCCGTCTCGAAGTCACCCACCCACACCACGCTGGAGCCGGTGGGCGGAGGCGTCGTGGTGCCACCGGCGCAGGCGCGGGCCTCGGAGATGCTGGCCCAGTCGTTCAGCGTGCTGCCGTTGACGGTGATGCGCAGGCGGCGGGCGGACACGGCCGGGAAGCCGTAGGTCTCCGCCGCCGTCGTGGTGCCGCTGCTCTTGCCGGAGTAGACCTGGGTGTACGTGTAGCCGTCCGGCGAGACGGACACCGTGAAGGTGTTGGCGCGCGTGTTGCCGTTGTGCCAGGCGATGGTGGCGCCGGACACCGTCTTGGTGGCGCCCAGGTCGTAGTCGATCCACGAGCCCTTGCCGAGGTTGCTCCACCGCGTGTCCAGCCGGTCATCCATCGTGTTGGCCGGGACGTTGCCATCATTGCCGCTGGCGATGACCGAGGTGGCCGTGAGCTGCGTGCAGTTGGACGCGGTGAGCGCGTCGGCCGTGCTGCCCAGGGTGTCCGGGGCTTCACCCACTTCGGTGGAGGGGTCGTACGCGCCACAGCCAGCGCCGCCGATACCGAGCAGCGTTCCAACCAGCAGGAGGGTCTTCTTCATGAGGGCTCTCTGGGGCTCAAAGACAGACGGGGGGTAGGCCCGCTCCGCGTTTCGCGGGCGGGTGGACGTTTGGCTTTGCGGGATGTCGTCTTCTCCAAGGACGCGGCGGAGCTGCCGCGATGCGACAGGAACGAGTATCGGCGAGGATTATTTCGTACTCAACACTTCCCCCGACGCCTGCCTGCCCTGCGGGAGAGTGAGCGGGGCGCACAGACGTCTCTGTTTCAAGCAACATGGTTGTAATTGTTTGCTGGACGGCGATTGTTTTCCGGTGGCGATGCGGAATGTGAGCGTGGGCCCGCACCGAGCGCGTGGAGTCACACCCGGGCGTCCACCCCGAAGGTCCATGTGGGCCGTGCGGCGACGACACTCGCACCGCCCCGGGGCGCGAGGCGCGATGGCGACCCGGGGCGGTAAAACTCTCGCGCTCCGAGGAAGACGCGAGCTCTCGGCGCTCCAAGCTCAGCGCATCATTTCAATGGGAGGTGGCGATGGCCTCGTCCTCGGGCGGTTGTGTTGCCTGCGGGGCTCGGATTCCGGTGGGCACCCTCGCGTGTCCGCGGACCCCCCTGGGGGAGAGGCCGGGCGCCGGGGTGCGTCGGTGGACGCCTTCCACCTGCGCGCCCCCACTGGTGGGGCGGGAAGCGCAGCGGGCGCGGCTGCGGGCCTTCGCGGCGGAGGCCCGCAGGGGCCTGGGGCGCGCGGCGTGGCTGGTGGGCGAGGCGGGCCTGGGCAAGTCGCGGCTGAAGGACGCGCTCGTGGAGGAGCTGGCGGGTGAGGGCTTCGAGGTGTGGGAGGGCAGCGGCATGGCCCTGCCCGGCGCGCCCGCGGGCCCCTTCCGCGAGCTGCTGGAGGCCACGCGCGCCCTGCGGCCGCCGCCGGGCGTGGGCCGGGTGTCCAGCTCGGACGCGGAGTTGCTCGCGCGTTTCCTGGAAGGGCGCGAGCGGCAGGGTGTGCCGGCGAGCCTCGCCGCCGAGCGCGCCGCGCTGTTCGACGCCCTCTGCCATGCGCTGATGCCGCACCTGCGTCCCCGGCTGCTGGTGCTGGAGGACTGGCAGCACGCGGACCCGCTGAGCCATGCGCTCGTGGAGGCCCTCGTGGCGCGCATGAGCCACCTGCCGCTGCTGCTGCTCGCGCTCCAGCGCCCGGGAGGCACGGCCCCGGTGCCGCTGTCGGCCGAGGTGCTCACGGTGGGGCCGCTGTCCGACGTCGAGGCCGTGTCGCTGTTCGACTGGCGCGCGCGCTCGCTCGAGGTGTCGCGGGAGGCGAAGGAGGCGTTGCTCGCGGGCAGCGCGGGACATCCGCTGCACCTGCTGCACGCCATCACCCTCCACGAGGAGCGCCCCGGTGAGTTGGTGCCGTTGTCGGGGGCCGAGGCGCTCACCGCCCGGCTGGAGGCGCTGTCCCCCGGTCAGCGCGAGGCGCTCCAGGCGGCCTCCGTGCTGGGGCCTTCCTTCCCCCGGCCGGTGCTGGGCGCGTTGGTGGGGAGCTACGCGCCGCTGGCGGGGCTGGAAGGGGGTGGGTG
>NZ_JABBJJ010000161.1 GCF_012933655.1 Pyxidicoccus fallax
GTGGGCGGGAATCCCGGGGGCGGCCTGCCTCCCTCCTGGTGGAGCGGGGAGGCATGACCCCGCCCCGCGCGGCGCGTCACTTCGCGCAGGCCTTCCGGGCCTCGGGCTTGCGCTGGAAGACGTACTCCAGCCGGTCCTTCCGCTCGCCGGTGCTCTCGTCGAAGAGGGGCGTGCCCCCCGCGTACATGGTGCCCTCGTCGTGCCCGTACGGGTCCAGCTTGTTGGCCTTCAGCCACTGGTCCACGCAGGCCTCCATCGCCTCGCGGTTCCCCCCCGTGCCCTTGGCCATCCCCTCGCCGCCGTCCCGGGAGGTGATGCCGGCGTCGGTGGTGGGGTTGGGGGACTCGACGGTGACGGTGCCGGCGTCATCCGTGGTGGAGGTCATGGCGCCGCGCTGGGTGCCCGTCTGGGTACCCTCCGAGGGAGCCCCGACGGCCGCGTCGGTGGCGCCGGTGCCCTCGCCGGTATTCCGGTGGCAGCCGGCGGCGAGGAGGAGGGCGGTGGAAAAAGCGAGCACGCCGGGCAGGTTTTTCATATGTCCTCGCGGAGGAGGTCCGCGTCGAAGCGGCACGGTGGTTGGGCGGCTGCGCCCGTCTTCACGGTGGACGCAGGGGCACGCACCTTATTCGCTTCCGCCTCCGAGCGGAGGGCAATCGGATGCACGGACACGACACGGACCATCATCCCCGAATCCCCCACGCATCCCGCCTCGAGCGCGCGCGCGTGCTGCTGGTGGGCGCCGGCGGCCTGGGCTGCCCGGCCTCGCTGGCGCTGGCGCAGGCGGGTGTCGGACACCTGACGCTCGCGGACCCGGACCGGGTGGACGTGACGAACCTGCCACGCCAGCTCTGGCACCGGCCCCCGGACGTGGGCCGCAACAAGGCGGAGTCCGCCGTGGCGGGCCTGGCGCGCGCTTTCCCCACGCTGTCCACCGAAGCGCTCCCCGAGCGCGTGGACGCGGGCAACGCCGAGGCCCTCTTCCGCGCGCACGACGCCGTCATCGACGCCACGGACGGGGTGGCCACCAAGTTCTTCCTGTCGGACGTGGCGGTGCTCACCGGCGTGCCGCTCGTCTACGGCGGCGTGCTGCGCATGCAGGGGCAGGCCATGCGGTTGGACCCGACGGGGCCGTGCCTGCGCTGCCTCTACGAGGCGCCCCCGCCGCCGGACGCCGTGCCCACGTGCGCGCAGGCGGGGGTGCTCGGCTCGCTGGCGGGGCTGGTGGGCGCGGTGCAGGCGCTGCTCGCGCTGGAGCTGCTGGCCGGGGCCGCGCGCCCGCTGCCCGGTGAGGCCCTGCTGCACGTGCTGGACGGCGTGTCGCTCACGGGCCGCCGCGTCCGCGTGGAGCGCGCGCCGGACTGCCCGGGCTGCCGCGTCACCGCCGTTCCGGAGTACCCCGAGTCCGCGAGGGAGGCCGAGTCATGTCCGAGGTGAGGGCCACGCTGGACATCACCCGCGAGGTCTGTCCGATGACCTACGTGCGCACCAAGCTGAAGCTGGAGGCGCTGGAGCCGGGCGCGCTGCTCGAGGTGCTGCTGCGCGGCGCCGAGCCGCTGAAGAACGTTCCACGCAACGCGCGCGAGGAGGGGCACGAGGTCGTGTCCCTGGAAGCGCGCCCCGACGGGACGCACCTCCTGGTGCTCCGCAAGCAGGGCAGGTAGGCCATGGCGACCATCCGCATTCCCACCACGATGCGCAGCTTCACGAGCAACCAGTCCGAGGTGAAGGCCACCGGCGCCACCGTGCGCGAGGTGCTCAAGGACCTGGACACGCGCTATCCCGGCATCGGCTCGCGGCTGTTCGACGAGCGCGGGGCGGTGCGCCGCTACGTCAACGTCTTCCTCAACGAGGAGGACATCCGCGGCCTCGGCGAGCTGGACACGCCGGTGAAGGAGGCGGACCGCATTACCCTCATCCCCGCGATGGCGGGAGGCTGAAAGGCCGTCATGGCGCTGCGAGAAGATCAGATCCTCCGCTACTCCCGGCAGATTCTCCTGCGCGAGGTGGGCGGGCGCGGGCAGGAGTCGCTCCTGGCCGGCGCCGCGCGGGTGGATGCCATCGGCGCCTCGGGGATGACGGCCGCGGCGTACCTCGCCGGGGGCGGAACGCCCGTGGCGGGCACGGGCTCGCTGACGCTGGGGCCCTGGGCGCCCGGCTTCCTCGTGGACGCCGACGCCGTGGGGCAGCCCCAGGCGGCGGCGCTGGACGGGGCGGTGCCGGCGCTCAACCCGGACGCGGCCGGCGCCGGACGGGGAGGGGGGCTCGTGGCGGAGCTGCCCTCGGCCTGGAGCGGCGAGGCCCCCTGGGTGGCCCTGGGCGGAGACGGGCGGCGCGCGGCCGTCGTCTTCCGCGGCCCGGACGGGTGCGTCTGGTGCTTCGGCGAGACGGTGCGCCACCTCATCCAGCCGCCGGACGGCGCGCTGGGCATGGCGCTGGGCGCGCTGGGCGCCCTCGTGTTCCAGCGGCTGCGGCTGGGGCTGGGCCCCGCGCTGGGAGGCCGCTGGCTCCTGGCCCCGGGCGTCGTGGAGGACCTGGAGGTGCGGCGCTGTGCCCGCTGCGCCGCGAGCGCCGGGCCCGCCCCGGCGTGATCCACTGGCCCGACCCCGGCTGGCCCGACTCCGTGCGCGAAGCCGTGGCCCGGCACCTGGAGGCCCGCTACCCCCAGGAGGGCTGCGGCGTGGTACTCCGCGCGGGCGAGAACGGCCCCTGGCGGGTGCGCCCCCTGCGCAACGTCTCCCCCAGGCCCGCGACGGCCTACGCCTTCGCTCCCGAGGAGTGGCTGGCGGTGTCCATGGAGGCGGACGCACGGGGAGAGCGGGCGGTGTGCGTGTTCCACTCACACGTGGATGCCCCCGCCACCTTTTCGCACGAGGACCGCGTCCGGGCCGCCCCGGAGGGTCTGCCACTGCTACCCGGAGTTTCCTACCTCATCGCATCCGTACACCGGGGCTGTGTCACCTGCGTGCGTGAGTACGGGTGGGAAGAGGGCGATTTCAGGGTCCGAGAACCCTGAAAAAGTCATTTCATAAACGAAAAAACCATGTGTTGGCAGGCACTTGGCTGCTCGCTCACCCCACCTGCGGAAAGGTGTGCGCGAATTGTCAAGTGAGGGGGTTTTCGTCTATAACCGCCCGCATCTTCTGAATCTGCGGCGTCCACACGCAGCTTGCAAGAAGCGCTCCGGACGCAGGGAGTTGAACAGGCTTATGGCCCCCAACACTGGTTTCACCCTCTGGCTGACCGGCATGTCCGGAACCGGGAAGAGCACGACTGCCGCCTACATCGCCGCGCGGCTGCGGCAGGTCGGACGCAACGTCGAGATCCTCGACGAGGGCGAGCTCGGCGAGGCGCTCTGGGCGGGACTGGGCGATAGCAAGGAGGACCGCGTCACGGTCATCCGCCGCCTGGGCTATGTGGCCAACCTGCTGACGCGCAACGGCGTCGCGGCGCTGGTGCCCTGCGTGAGCCCCTACAAGGCGGGCCGCGAGGAGAACCGTCGCGCCATCGGCCGGTACGTGGAGGTCTACGTCGACTGCCCCACCGAGAAGCTCATCGAGCGTGACTCCACGGGCCGCTACAAGAAGGCGCTCAACGGGGAGATCCCGAACTTCATCGGCATCACCGAGCCGTACGAGCCGCCCAACTCGCCGGAGGTCACCATCCACTCCGACACCGAGTCGGTGGAGGACGGCGCGGCGAAGATCTTCCAGTCGCTGCTCGACCTTGGCTACATGACCACGGACGAGCTGAAGATCATCACCGGCAAGAAGATGAAGGCCAACCCGCTGCCGGCGAAGGGTGAGAAGGCGGAGAAGGGTGCCGAGAAGGGCGCCGCCAAGGCGGACAAGGGCGCCAAGGCGCGCCGCGCCGACGAGGCCCGTCCGGCGGCGACGAAGGCCCCCAAGGCGGACAAGGGCGCCAAGGCGCGTCCGGCCACGCGCGCGGCCCGGGTGGCGAAGCCCGCCGCCAAGAAGCCGGCGAAGAACAAGGCCCGTTGATTCACGGGCCGTCCAGGCCCTCGCTTCCCCAGTCGAAGGGCTCCGGGTTGCCGCTCGTTGAGCGTGCAATCAGGGGCCCTTCCGTTTTAGGAGTTCCCCCATGCTGAGCCCCGAGCGGATCCAGGCCCTGTGTGAGTCCTCGCGCCCGAAACTGGAGGCCATGCGCGCCGCGCTGCGCGCCCATGGCAGTGCCCTGGTGGCGTTCTCCGGCGGCGTGGACTCCACCTTCGTCCTGAAGGTGGCGGTGGAGGAGCTGGGCGAGCGCGCCCTGGCGCTCACCGCGCTGTCCGCGTCGGTGGCGCCGGAGGAGGCCCAGGAGGCGAGGGAGCTGGCCGAGCGCATCGGTGCCCGGCACATGGTGGTGGGCAGCAACGAGCTGGCCAATCCGCAGTACGCGGCCAATCCCACCAACCGCTGCTACTTCTGCAAGACGGAGCTGTACGACATCTGCGAGGCCCGCCGGAAGGAGCTGGGGCTGGCGGTGGTGCTGGATGGCTTCAACGCGGACGACTTCAAGGACCACCGGCCGGGGCACAAGGCGGCGCAGGAGCACCACGTGGTGTCGCCGCTGGCGCAGGCGGGGCTGACGAAGGAGGAGATTCGCGCGTGGAGCCAGTCGCTGGGGCTGCCCACCTGGGACAAGCCGCAGATGGCGTGCCTGGCGTCGCGCATCCCCTACGGCACGTCGGTGACGCGGGACAGGCTGCTGCAGATCGCCTCCGCCGAGTCCGAGCTGCGCAAGCTGGGCTTCCGCCAGTTCCGCGTGCGCTACCACCAGGAGGTGGCGCGGCTGGAGGTGGCGGCGGAGGAGTACGAGCGCTTCCTCGCCGCGGACGTGCGCCAGAAGATCAACACCGCGTTCCTGGCGCTGGGGTTCAAGTTCGTGGCGCTGGATTTGGAGCCGTTCCGCTCCGGCCGCATGAACGAGGCGGCCGGCGTGGCGCGCCCCGAGGCGGGCAAGCCGGCCGGCTTCTCGCTGCCCGTGGTGAGCTAGTCGCCGCGCTTCTTCTTGTCCTTCGTCTTCTCCCGCTTGAGCTCGGTGGCCAGGGCGTCCAGCCGTGGCCCCCAGAACGCGCGGAAGCGATTCAGCCAGGCATCCACCTCGGCCAGGGGCGTGGCGTCCACGGCGTAGAGCCGCCGGGCGCCATCGACGCGCACCGTGGCGAAGCCATTCTCCCGCAGCACCTTCAAGTGCTGCGAGACGGCCGACTGGGTGATGTCGAAGTCGCGCTGGACCTCGGTCACGATTTCGCCCGAGGCGTGCTCGCCCTCCGCCAGCAGTTCGAGGATGCGGCGGCGAACCGGATCGCCGAGGACGTCGAAGGCATGCATCAGCCGCCTGTATAGAACGCCGCCGTGCGCTCGGCCATCCCGCGGGCCACGTCCGGCGCCTCTCCGGCCGCGATGTGGGCGGCGGCCCAGCCCTCGGCGCTCGCGCGCATGAAGCGCTTTGCCTCGTCGGAGGCCATCCAGGCGGCGTTGGCTTCCGGTGGGACGGCCTCGCCGCTCTCGAGGTGGAGGCCGAGGCCCAGGAAGCCCAGCTCCCAGCCCACGCCCACGGCGGCGGGACCGAACTGCTTCCAGTGCGCGTCGGCGTCGGCGGCGAGCGCGATGTGCTCGAGCGTCAGCCGCGTGCCCTGGCCCTCCGGCGCCAGGCGGATGCTCACCCAGCTCGTGCCGCCGCCGAACTCCCACGTGACGTCGAAGGCCCGGGGCGGCTCACAACGGGTGATGGTGCCGCCCGCGTTGCCCTTGAGCTGATACCGGCCGCCGACGCGCAGCTCGCCCTCGATGGGCAGGAACCAGCGCGGAAGGCGCTCGGCGTTGGTGAGGGCATCCCACAGGTTCCTGGCATCGGTGCGGTACACGCGGCTGGCAATCACCACGTGGGCCGGCTTGCCCTCGTGCTCGCGCTCCACCAGCTCACGGACCTCGGCGCCCATCGTCTTGTGTGGCAAGTGCGGACCTCCCTTTCGAGGGGAATCATTACAGTCCGCACTTATATTAGTCCATTCTTAAATGACTCCGGAGCGCCGGTGTCAGGATGCGGGCCGGTCCGCCAGCGCCGTGCCGAGCCTGACCAGGATTTGCGGCCACCCCTTGCTCATGTTGTCGAGCGCGAAACGGTGCTTCGGATTGTCGGGGTCGAAGCCCTGGTGGAGGAGGGTGAGCCGGGTGCCGGTGCCCTCCGGTTGCAGGCGCCACGTGAGCGTCCAGTCCGGCGTGAAGCGGTACTTGAAGAGGCGCTCGGGTTCGACTTCGAGCACCTCGCACGGCTGTTTCCCCCAGGGGCCCATGTCGAGTTCGAACCTGTGGCCGACGACGGGGCGCACGTCGCCAGCGGCCCACCAGCGTGCGTGCAGCTCGGGCGTGGTGAGGGCCTTCCACACGGCGGCCGGAGGTTGGGCGTAGGACTGGTCCAGCTGGATGAAGTCGGTGCGTTTCATCGCTTCTTCTCCTCTTCCTTGAGCACGGCATCGAGCGCGGCGAGGCGCTCCTTCCAGTAGCGGGTGAAGGTGTCGACGTACGCCTCGACCTCGGCGAGCGGTCGCGGGTCCAGGTGGTAGTAGCGCTCCCGGCCGCGAGGCTCCTCGCGGACCAGCTTCGCCTTGCGCAACACCTGGAGATGCTCGGACACCGCGGGCCGGCCCACGTCGAACCCCGACGCGAGCTCCGTCACCGCCAGCGGGCCGCGACGCAGCTTCACCAGGATTTCCCGACGGATGGGATTCGCCAGGGCGGAGAACACGTCCACGTTCGTCGTCATGACGAACGGAATACGTCGGAAGAATCCGACGCGTCAACAAGTTCCGACGCATTGTCCGGTGAAGGGAACAGTCGTCCAGGCGGTGGGCGGCCTGTCACGCCGATGAGCGGAGCGGTACCGCGCGGAGCCGGGCGGAGAGAGCAGGCGCCCAGGCAGCCCTCCCGATGTGCTCGGCTATGTTCCGCCGATGTCACCGCGAAACGAGGGCAGTCTCGTCATCCCACCCGTCCGCCGCGGCATCGGAGGAAGTCCATGGTCGTGAATCAACAGGCCACCAAGGTTGCCGCTTCGGCCGAGCGGGTTTGGAAGCTCTTTTCGACTCATGACGGGCAGCGCATCGCCGGCAAGGGCTACGTCTCGTCGATGGAGTTCGAGGGGAACGGGCTGGGCATGGTGCGCACCATGCGCACGGAAGGCCATCTGGGCGTGGCCTCCGTGGTGGAGCGCTGCGACCACTACGACGAAGTGAACATGGAGATGACGTATCAGATCATCGACACGGGCGGCCTCGTGCCGTTCGCCGACTATCGTGGCTTCGCGAAGGTGATTCGCGCCGGCCCCGATGCCTGCATCGTCATGCTGCGCTCGACCTTCATCCCCGTGGACATGTCCGAAGCGGACGCGAAGAAGATCTCGGAGAAGAACTTCGAGTTCTTCTTCCAGAACATCAAGGCCGCGGTCGCGGCGGGCGCGGTTTGAGGCCCTGGCGCCGGGGGTGTCCCGGCGCCGCTCCATCCCGGGCTACCGCTGAATGGTGAGCACCTGGGTGAACGTCCTGTCGCCATTGGGGGTGGTGGCCAGCACGCCACGCACCCCCTGGTAGGAACCCGTGCCGCCGACAATGGGGACGTACGAGGTGCCCGTCTCGGCCTCCCGGCCCGCGACGGTGATGGTGCCGTCGGCCAGGGTGAGCGTCCACTGGCACTCGCTGAACTGGCCCGGCAGCGTCCGGACGCAGTAGCCGCTGTTGGAGCCGATGTTCTCCCGGGCCTCGTTGAGCAGGGGCTGGTCGAACACGAACAGGTCCCCCGGCGAGTCCCCCTGCGCTCCCAGGTCCACCGGTTGGGCGATGCCGCTGCGGGCATCCGCGATGGTGACCAGCGTCTCGTCATCCTTCGCGTGAGCGCTGGAGCAGCCGAGCAGCTGGGTGGCGGTGGGCACTGCGAGAGCAGCCATGAGAACGACCTTGCGCATCTTGTCTCTCCGTGGGTTTTGCCCGCTGGGGGCAATGGAGGCCGCGGTTTCGCAGGCGGCTTGGACTTTCGCAACCGGCTTGCACCGCGGGGTGAGGTCGCGACGACCCGTTTTCATCTCCCCCTGCGTATACGCGGTGGGACGGCCCGATGACACGGAGGCCGCCTTCCCACGGCACACGGCCGTGACGTCGTGAGGGCACGGCGCGGGACGCACGTGCGTCCCGTGCGGGGCCTCACGTGCCGGCTGTCACAACAGTGAGATGACGGGATGGGTATGTCGCGTATCAAGGCAGCGGTGTGCGGTGTGGCGTTCGTCCTGGGCGCCCTGACCGGGTGTGGGGACCCGGCGCCGGCACCGGAAGTCACGGAGGCCACGCACGAGGCGGGAGTGAAGCTCCACCTCGCGCAAGAGGAGCTGGTCGCGGGTGGGCCCCTCGCCCTGCGCGTCGAGGTGTCCAGCCCGGTGGCCACCACCGCCACCGTGGAGCTGAACGCCCCCGAGAGCCTGGAGTTGGAGCGCCGCACGCTGACGGTGGACCTCGCGGCGGGCGAGACGAAGCATGTCACCGTGAAGGGCCGCGCCTCGCGCGCGGGCTTCTTCTCCGTCACCGCGGTGGGGCACGCCGAGGCGTGGGGAAGGCCCAGGTCGCACCTGCTGGGCCTCAACGCGCACCGGCCCGGAGAGGCCGCGCGCGCGCCCGTCACCCAGTCGCTCGCCGAGCACTTGGGAGGCGTGCCCCGCGTGCGCACCGCGGAGGAGCTGGCCCGGCTGGACGTCGAGGACGCGCGGGCGGCGTCGCGTGGCGGGGAGCCGGACGCAGCGTCTCGCACGGTGGTGCTGGACGGCGTCACCTTCCCGAAGGCGGATGGCACCCGCTCCGAGCCGGTGAGCACCGTGATGACGCTGCTGCCCGGCACCGGCAGCGGCGAGCCGTCGCGCGCCGACCTGGAGGCCGCGTCGCGGGGGCTCCCGTCCGGTGACGTGAGCGCGATGGGCCTGGGCTGCAATGCCAACGGCGACGCGGCGTCGGTGCACGTGAACCTCCAGTACCAGGGCCGCTGGTACGACGTGCGCCGCGCCCGCATCACCGTCTACGACGAGAACCCCGCCCTGCCGAACACGCAGGTGGCCACGGGCTACACGGATGACAGTGGCTGGTTCCACTTCCGCAAGCCCACCTGCGACTACGGCGCGCCGTGGGACATGTCGCTGGCGGACCTGTTCTTCGTCGTGGAGACGGAGGACTCGCGCCGCATGGGCGTCTACTACATCCTCACGCCCTACAGCGGCACGCACAGCGTGCGCACCGGCACCTTCTGGGACACCACCGGCACCACGTTCCACGTGAGCCTCAACTCCGACCAGACCCCGGCCGAGCAGGCGCTGGGCGTGCTCAACCTCATCCAGTATGCCGAGGAGTTCAACGCGTACGCCGGCGGCGCGGGCGCGGCCTTCTTCCCGCTGCGCGTGGCCTGGCCCACGCACGTGCCCTTCACCTCCGTCTCGTTCGCCACCGTCTCCAAGCTGGAGCTGGTGGAGGCGGACTGGGCGGACCCGTTCACCGTGTGGCACGAGTTCGGCCACGAGCTGATGTACTTCACGACGAGCGAGGCGACCTGGTACTGGGCCTATGACCAGGGGCCCCTCGCCATCACCTTCCCGGCTTTCGCCTGGGGCAGCCACAGTGGCTACGAGCAGCAGAACACCGAGCTCGCCTACAACGAGGGCTGGGCCAACTACTTCGGCACGCTCCTGGCGAAGTGGCACGGCTACCCGGTGGGCGGCAATGGCTACGACTTCTCCGGCACCTACACGCGTTGCAACGGCCCGGGCTGCACCTATGGCTCCGCGGGCCTGGTGTGGGCGAATGGCAACGAGAACGAGATGCGCGTGTCCACCTTCCTCTACCGCTACAACGCGGAGGTGCTGCAGGCGGCCTACGGCCTGGGCCCGCGCGGTGCGTTCGGCCGGATGCGGGAGCGGCTCTGGTCCGTGGGCCGCTACGACGTGGACATCCACGAGGCGTGGGAGTGGTGGCTGCAGCCGACGATGCCCGCCGGCTGGGAGTGGAAGGTGTCGGAGATCGCGGCCGACACGTTCATGGACACCGGCCGCATCCCGTAGCGCTTGAGGCTGGGCGAGGCCGGAGCGCCGCAGCGGGGGCGCTCTGGCCGTCGTACGCGTCACGCCCGCTTGCTCGACGTCAACCGGCGCGCGTTGGAGGTCGCGAACCGGCGGGGAGGAAGGTACGCTGCGTCCCCCTTCGGTCGCGCCGGGCGACCGTCCATGCCCCGACCTGCCCGTGTCTCCTCTCACGTGTCCTGCCTGTCAGTCCCATTCGCTTCGCGACTCATTCCGGGGGGCTCGACTCTCCGTCGCCACCTGCGCCCGGTGTGGACACCGGGCGGCCTCGCATACCGACGCCAGGAACTCGGCGGACTACCACGCCCAATATGACAGTGGCGGCTTCATGGAGTCGCTCCGGGCGACGCGCGAGCGCCAGGGGCGACGCATCCTGGAGCGGCTGCGCCGGCACATCCCCGAGCCGTCACGCCTGCTGGACTTCGGCGCGGGCCGGGGCTGGTTCCTGGAGAGCTGCCGGCAGGCGGGGGTTCGCGAGCTCGCGGGCGCGGACATCTCCGAGCTGTCGGTGGGCCTGATGCGCGAGGCGGGGATTCCCGCGGTGCGGCTGCCCCTGCCGGAGGGAGACCGCTGGCCGCTGCCGCTGGAGTCGCTGCCGTTCCGCCCTCGCATCCTCACGCTGCTGGACGTCGTGGAGCACTTCCCGGGTCCGCACCTGGCGGACATGGTCCAGCACCTCGTCACCCAGCTCGCCCCGGAGCTGGAGTGGGTGGTGCTGAAGGTGCCCGTGGCGAGTGGCCTGCTGTACCGCACCTCCCGGATGATGGCGGCCCTCGGGCCCACGCAGCTGCTGGAGCAGCTCTACCAGTGCGGAACCTTCCCTCCGCACGAGAGCTATTTCACCCGCAGGTCCATGGCGGCCCTGCTGCCGCGCGTGGGACTGGAATGGGTGGATGCCTTTGGGGACCTCGACTTCGAGCCCGGCAGCCTCGCCGAGCGGGCCCATGCGCTGAGGCGCGTCCCCCGTCCGCTGGTGACGTTGGCGGGCAACAGCCTGGGGATGATGGCGACGGCGCTGGGCATGCAGGACTCCTGCATCTTCATCGCCCGTCGCGCCTCATGAGCGGCGGGCCGCGCCTGCTCGCGGGAGTCGAGCCGCCGCACTGCCCCGCCAGGAGTCCTCTCTCCGGGGCAGAGACTCTTCATGCGTAGAGGGCCGATGGCCATCAAGCCAGAACCCGCTCAGTTCTCGTTCAGGCCGTAGGGCGTACATGTGTGCAGCCGGCGCTTCCAGGTCTGCTCGAGGGCGACCACGTCATGCGGCAGGTGCAGGCGCTCAAGCGCATCGTTCAGCTCGAACATGTGGCCGTTCTTGCACGCGCTACGCGCCCCGTCCAACGTACCGCTGATGCGTGCCCACGTAGACCTGCGAGTCCTCCGTGGAAGTGCCCTCGTAGGTCTCCTGGACGTAGGGAGGGTTGCCGCGGGTGCAGCTTCCCGGGCGGGCGTGCTCGTCATGTCTGGGTTCATCCCGGACGAGAATCTGTTCAATGCCACGCTGGATGGGCTGCGCTGCCGAACATGTTGTCGCCCCGCGTGGGCAGCCTGGCCCCGCCGTGCGGTAGGATGGCGTCATGCGCCGGAGCATGGCAGCGGGAATCGTGATGGCCCTTGCCGGGTGGGCCGGGGTGGCGGGAGCACAGTCGCGCGAGCGGCGCGAGGACGCCACCGGGCGCTTCGTGACCGCGGCCCGCGAGGTGCTGGGCGTGCCGTACACGTTCGGCGGGCGGATGCGCGCACCGGGGGAGGGCATCGACTGCCAGGGCGTGCTGTTCTACGCGGCCGAGCGCGTGGGCCGGTGCGGGTGGAAGTCCTTCTCCGTGCTGCCCACGGTGTCGGTCCCCTCGGGCGAGCTGGGGAAGGCGGTGGAGGGGATGGCGCCGGTGGCCTCCTCCGCGCTCGACGTGTCGAAGCTGCGTCCGGGAGACGTGCTGCTGCTGGTCGGCTTCGACTCCAACCCGGCGGAGCCCGCCATTGGCGAGCTGGCGGGCCGGCCCGTCTGGGTGTGGCACACCGGCCTCTACAGTGGCGGCGGGAAGTGGATTGTCGGTGACCACTTCGCGGGCCGCGTGGTGGAGGTGGATCTGGCGGCCTACCTCGTGGCGCACGCGGACACCTACGCGGGGCTGGTGGTGACGCGCATGGAGGAGGGGCCTCGGCCCCGACGCTGCCGCCGCCATGCGCCCATGCCGAAGCCCGAGCCCCGGCGCTGACACACCCGAGGTGTGATTCCTCGTCGAGCGCTGCCCCTGCTTGGGAACGCTTGTGTGCTAAACGAGGAACTCATGAGAAAACAACTCGCGCTCCTTCTCTTCCCCGCCGTCTCGATGTTCGCGTGTGTTTCCCCGGACACCGAGCTGGAGGGCAATGACTCACAGCCCGCAGGCGAGGTGGCGCAGGCGGCCACGACTCCGCTCCGCGCGAAGGCGCTCGGCCGCATGCGGAACGCGGCGAAGTACTTCCACGATCAGGTCGCGCGCCGCGGCGGGTATGCGTGGCACCACAACGCCAACAACCTGAGCGAGCGCTGGGGCGATATCCAGCTCGACGAAGATCAGATCATGATCCAATCGCCCGGTACGGCGGACGTGACGCTCGCGTTCGTCGAGGCCGCCCTCGCCGACCCGGCGACACCCGCGCTCAAGACCTACGCATTGGACGCGGCGATGGCGCTGCGTCACGGGCAGATCAAGTCCGGAGGGTGGCGCCTCTACGCGGACTTCAAGCCGACGCCGACCATCAGGGCGTGCTACCTCAACACCACGGCGAGCTGCAGCTGCGGTGGCTGCACGATGACGGCCTACGACGACCAGGTCACCCAGAACGCGCTCATCGCGATGATGCGCACCGATCAGCTCCTCGGGTTCGCGAACACGGCCATCTCCGAATCCTCCGCGTACGCCCGCACGCGGGTGGAGACCTCGCAGTTCCCGACACATGGCGGCTTCCCACAGGGGTTCGTGGGTCCCGTCGCCGCGCGGCCGGCGCTGGCGGCGAGCTATCCGCCTTCGATTGGCACGTCGTGTGGTCTCGCCAACTGCTACGCGAACTCCTACACCATCGAGTACTGGGACGACCCGACCTTGAACGACAACCTCGCGTCGGCGTTCGTGGAGATGCTGTATTGGGCAAGGGAGGTCTATCCCGCGCGGGCCGCGACCTATCAATCCATGCTCACCGCGTTCGGTGGCTTCCTTCGCCGTGCGCAGATGCCGCAGCCCCAGCCCGCCTGGGCGCAGCAGTACGACATCCAGATGCAGCCGCGCTGGGCACGCAACTGGGAGGCTCCGGCAATCGCCGGCCAGGAGAGCCAGGACGTCATGTGGGCGCTCCTTCGCCTCTACCAGCTCGACCCGAGTGTGCCGGCGAACCGCGACGCGGTGGGCACGGCGCTCGCGTACATCGAGAACGTCGACTTCGCCAACGACACGCTCATCCACCGCTACATCGAACTCGACGACACCTCGCCGTCGAACATCGGCTTCTACACGGTGAGGCCCGGCGGTTACCCGGTCCAGTTCTCCTCCGCGCCGCCGACCTACCAGAACTACGGGTGGGAGGGCCCGTCGCAGCTCGCCGCCATCCGCGCGGAGTACGACCGGCTGGCGAGCGATACGAGCGTGATGAAGCGCTCGTGCCAGAAGCTCCGCGCCGACACCGCGCAAGCCGTCGACACCGCGGTGAACAACGAGAGGTGGATCACGACGTACAGCCCGGGTGGGCCGCGAAGTGGTGCCACCCCCGGCGACTATCTCGACACGAGCACGTTCGTCAGGAACATGCGCACGCTGGCCGAGTTCGTCACCCGCACGACGACCGACTGCGTCGCGTGGAACTATTGAAGCTGAGCATCACAGCCAGGTTCGACTCCTCGGCGGCGGGCTCGCCTGCTCCGCGCGGCCTCGAGCGGGCTCAGGCCTTCGGCGTGGGCACGCTGGCGGGGAGGATTCCCTCCCGCTTCAATTCCTCCCAGAGCGCGGGCGGAATCGGCGCGGCCATCAACCGGGCATTCTCGCGCACCTTGTCCCCGTATTTGGCGCCCGGGATGATGGCGGACACCACCGGGTGCGCGGCACAGAACTGAAGCGCCGCGGAGCGGATGTCCACCTGGTGCCGCGCGCAGATGGCCGCGATGCGGTCGCGCTTCGCGACCATCTCCGGCGGAGCCTCCTGGTATTCGAAGTTCCGCCCACCCGCGAGCAGGCCAGAGTTGTAGGGGCCACCCACCACCACGTGGACGCCCCGCTTCTGGCATTCCGGGAAGAGGCGCTCGAGCGCGGGCTGGTTGAGCAGGCTGTAACGGCCGGCCAGCAGGAACACGTCCGGGTCGGACTGCTCCAGCGCGCGCTCGCAGGGCTCGGTGAGGTTCACCCCCAGGCCCCAGGCCTTGATGACGCCTTCGTCCCGCAGGCGGGTGAGCGCCCGGGCCGCGCCTTCCATGGCCTTCTTGAACAGCTCCTCCCACGCGGCCCCGTGATGGTCCGCGGCGATGTCGTGGATGAAGGCGATGTCGATCCGCGCCATGCCGAGGCGCTGGTAGCTGTCCTCGATGGAGCGCATCGTCCCGTCATAGGAATAGTCGTAGACGCCGCGGAAGGGCAGGGTGCGCACGAAGGGCGGGTTCTCCTTCGCGCTCGGGTCCGCGCGCAGCACCCGGCCCACCTTGGTCGACAGGACGAACTGCTCGCGCGGGTAGCGGCGCAGGAACTGGCCGAAGCGATGCTCGGACACGCCGCTGCCGTAGTGGGGCGCGGTGTCGAAGTAGCGCACGCCGCTGTCCCAGGCCGCGGAGAGCGCGCCCTGGGCGGTCTCCTCGTCGACCACGGAGAACATGTTGCCGAGCGGCGCGCCGCCGAAGCCGAGCGGGCCGGGAGGGGTGAAACGGGGCTTGGAGGTCATGCTCTGTCCTGTGGGGTTCAAGGGAGGATGCGCTGCCGCTTCAGGCTGTCGATGGCGGCCAGCAGCGAGGCCGTCGAGTCCATCCGCTCGGTGAAGCCGTACGCGTAGAGCTTGTTCACGTCGGAGATGACGTCGGTCTCCGTGTGGAAGATGAAGTCGCCGAAGCCCCAGCCGACGAGCTTGCCGAGGTCGGGCTCGGCCAGACCGTGGGCCGTGGCGAGCTCCCGCCAGAGAGGCCCCTTGTCCGCCATGTGGCGCGCCAGGGTGAGCGGAACGGGAGACGCGGTGGAGAGCCCCAGGTGACGGGCAACATCGCCCCACATGCGCTCCCACCGGAAGACGTCGCCGTTGGTGACGTTGAAGGCCTCGCCGCCCGCCCTGTCGCTCGTGGCGGCCCAGACGCTGGCCCGCGCGAGCAGCCGCGAGTCGGTGAACTGCACGAGCTGACCGTAGGCCTTGTCGGTCCCCGGAAAGCGCAGGGGGATGCCGAGCGCGCGGGAGATTTCCGCGAAGGCGCCGACGACCAGCGCGATGTTCATCGGGTTGCCGTGGATGTCCCCGACCACGACATCCGGGCGCAGCGCGACGTAGTCCCAGGGGCTCCGCTCGGCGCGCCGCCGCAGCTGCGCTTCCTGCGCGAGGTAGATGTTGGGCGGCATGTGCGGCGGGTCGCTCTCGCGCGCCGGCGTGGGGACCTTGGCGCCCAGGTGGATGCCGTAGATCTTGAACCCCTGATAGATGACGACGCGCCGGAGCGGCGCCCCGGCGGCCTCCAGTCCGTCCAGGAGGTTTCCCAGCATTCGTCCGTTGCGCTCCGCCTCGACGGACAGGTCCGCGTCCGGGCTGAGCGCGGCATAGAACAGGTGGGTCGTGTCCTTGGCCTGGGCGAGCGCCCGCGCGGTGGCCTCGGCATCCGTCAGGTCGGCCTGAATCGAGGGCAGGCCGGGGATGGCGCGGCGGGCCAGCCCCCGGACGGTGAAGCCCTGGGAGCGCAGCTCGTGGGCCGTGGCATGGCCGATGATGCCACCCGCTCCAGCGACGAGCGCGGTTCCACGGGAGCTCGATGCCGCGTTCATTTCGTCATTCCTCCGCTCGGGGTCGGTCCGCTTCTTTAGCGGCCGGAGTGGAGGCGCGCGACAGGCGCGAGACGCCGAGACCTCCGGATGACCGCACGGCGACGGTCCCCGGCGGCACTGCCGGATACAGGACAGGGCGAGACGCCCCGGGGCGCGTCAGGTCCCCGGGGCGTCTACCGCTCATTCCTAGCCGCGCCGCCGCGCGCGCAGGGAGGCGAGCGCGAGGAGCAACAACCCCCAGCCTGCTCCCGCACCCGGAGCCATGCCCGAGGTGCAGCCGCAGCCGCTGTCCTCGTCACTGTCGGGAGGAGGCGGCGACTGCTGCTGCGTGACGGTGACAGTGAAGGTGCACTGCGCCGTGTTGCCCGCGGCGTCCGTGGCGGTGACGGTCACCGGGGTCGCGCCTGTCGGGAAGCGCGTCCCCGAGGCCTGGCTGTAGGCCAGCGTCGGCGGGCCCCGGTCATCGTTCGCCGTGGCGGCCGGGTACTCCACCGTCGTGCCCTGTGCATCCGCCGTCGTGACGCTCACGTTGGTCGGGCAGCTCACCGTGGGCTTCGTGGTGTCCGGGGGCAGGGGCAGGGGCACGGCCCGCGGCTCACGGCCATGGGCCGCGTCTCCGGCGAAGGCGAAGAGCTGGTCGCCCACCACCGCCAGGCTCGTGGGCGCGGAAGACTCCTCCCCGGGCGCGAGGTCGGCGTGTCGGAACGTGCCCTCCGTCGTGCCATCCGTCGCCCACAGCTCCAGGCCTCTGGCGGGGTCCTGGGCCGCGAACACGGCCAGCCCGCGGTCCTCCAGGGGCACCAGCTCGAATATGTCGCTGAAGTTGTCGGTTTCGTTGTTGACGTGGACGCTGCCAAGGGGGCCCGGCATGAGGTCCGTCACCCGCACCGTGCCCGCCTCGGTGCCGTCGGTCCGCCACAGCTCGAGCCCGTGCGCGTCGTCCTGGGCGAAGAACAGGGTCTGATTGCCCAGTCGCCTGAAGCTGATGCCGCCGGAATCCGTGGGCCCGGGCTGGATGTCCTTGAGGAGGTGGGTGCCCTCCGTCGTCCCATCACTCACCCAGGGCTCGTAGCCGTGCGCCGTGTCCGCCACGCCCATGTAGAGCCTGCCATTCACCCAGGCCAGCTCCCACACCGAGCCCAGATCCTCGCGAATCCGCACGGTGCCGTCCGCCGTGCCGTCCGACTTCCACAGGCTGTTGTCATCCGTGAGCAGATACAGCGTGTCGCCACCCACCACGAGATTGGAGAGATTGACGTCCTTCACCTTCACCGTGCCGTTCGCCGTCCCGTCCGACCTCCACAGCGCTCGGCGGAAGTTCGAGTCCATGGCGGAGAAGTACAGCGTGTCGTTCATCACCTGGAGGAGGACCGGGTAGCTGCCCTGGCTTCCGGGGGCCAGGTCCAGGACCCTCACCGTACCGTCCGCCGTGCCGTTGCTCCGCCACAGCTCCTCGCCATTCGCGTCCGCGGTGGCAGTGAAGTAGAGGGCGCCGCGAAACGCCGTCAGGCTGTGAGGGGGGAAGCTCCCGTCGGTGGAGGGGAAGTCCTTCACCTTCACCGTGCCCGCCACCGTGCCGTCGCTCTTCCACAGCCCCGGGTCGTGGGACGCATCCCGAGCGACGAAGTAGAGCGTGGAGCCCACGGTGGCGGACGCGTTCACTCCGGAAAAACGCCCGAGCCGCAGGGTGCCTCCGGGGATGGCGTCACTCACCCACAGCCCCAGGCCCCCCTCATCGCGTGCCAGGAAGAAGACCTTGCCGGGTGTGACGCCCAGCGGGCGCTGCTCGACCTGGGAACTCCTCGTCCCACGCCGGGCCTCCCGCAGTTCCACCGTTCCAGCGGCGGTGCCGTCCGTGCGGAACACCGGGCCCGGGGCATTCTGCTCCTCGAATGCGACGAGCACCGACGTTCCCACCGTCACCGCGGGTTGGCCGAAGCCATCCATGATGGGGTCGGTGTTCAGGGTCCGCTCCGCGAGCAGCACCGTGCCCGCCTCGCTTCCGTCGCTGCTCCACAGCCCCACCTGCCTGTTGCCCTGGGAGACCACCAGCAGCATCCGCCCGTTCACACTGCCCAGGGCGTCCGATGCGCCGTGCTGCGCGTCGGGACCCAGGGACTTCACCCGCCGCGTCCCCGCGACGGTGCCATTGCTCACCCACAGCTCGTGGCCGAGCGCGCTCTCGACAGCGAAGAACAACGCCCCGCCCGCCTCCACCATCCACGTGGGGTTCGAGGCCAGCAGCCTCACCGTGCCCGCCGTCGTCCCATTCGTGCTCCAGAGCGACGTGATGTCCTGGAAGAAGAGGTAGGGGCCGACGGCCACCTGGTACCCGATGGGCTGGGGCTGCGTGCTGACGAGCTGGGTGCCCTGCACCGTCCCATCCGTCTTCCACAGCTCCCGGCCGTCCGGCCCCGCGGCGAAGTAGAGCGTCGAGCCCACGGCGGTCATGCCGTTGGGGTCCCCGGTCTGGTCGTCGGTGCGCAGGTCCTTCAGGCGCAGAGTGCCCGCGGCCGTTCCGTCCGTTTTCCACAACCCCGTTCCCTGCGCGGAGTCCTCGGCCAGGAAGTACACCGCGTCGCCCATGGGCGTGAGGCCCGGGAGGAGCTTGCTCACCGTCGGCGGCAGCATGCCCTGGACAGAGGTGGTGCCCGCCTCCGTGCCATCGCTCCTCCACAGCGTGTCGTCATAAAGGAAGTAGAGCGCGCCTCCCGCGGCCGCCATGGCGCCGAAGGAGCTGCCGCCCAGGCCATCCGGGAGGTTGGAGAAGGACTTCACCAGCACGGTGCCCGCCGGGGTGCCGTCCGACTTCCAGAGGCTGATGCGACCGGCTTCCATCTCCGCGGCGAAGTAGATGGCTCCCTGGAAGGACGCGAAGCGCCGTGGCGAGGAGGACCTGTCGCCGGGCGCGATGTCCTTCACGAGGGTGGTGCCCGGCTCCGTGCCATCCGTCCTCCACAGCTCGGTGCCGGTGAGCTCATCCGTCATCGCGAGGAGCGTGCCGCCGCCAGGCAGGGGATGGGACGTGTAGAAGCCTCCGAGCATGGGGAAGCCCACGGGCCGGGTGTCGATGTCCTTGAGCAGGGCGGGCCCGTCCACCTGCTGCCGGGTGGCGGCCATCGCGGGAGCCGGGGAGGGAGCGGCGGGCTCGGAACAGCCGACGAGCCCCGCCATGACCCCGGCCACGAGCAGTGCGGGGGCTGGGTTTGGCCAATGCATGGTGTCTTTCCTTGGGGGAGGCCCGTGGGGTCTCCACGGGCCGGGCACAGCCTATCCCAGCCGCCCGACAGCCCATGGCCCCAAACGCACGACGGCCCGCCCCGGACGCATCCGGAGGCGGGCCGCCATGTCTTGCATGTGTTGCTTCAGGCCCCGTGTTGCATCTGCTCCCGGGCCTCGGGACTACTCACACTGCCAGACGCCGCCGATGCAGCGGCAGTAGAGCCACTCGCAGTAGTTGGGGATGTAGCAGCGACGGTTGATGGTGGTCGAGCAGGCCATGTTCGCGACGTTCTCACACCACTGCGACGACGGGCCCGGCTCACATGCGAGGGCGTTCTGCTCCTGCGTCCCGACGTTCTCGGCGGCGACGTCCGCGGCGGGCGGAGTCTCGAACTCTTCCTGGCCCATGCCACACGCCGCCAGCGACATCGACAACGCCATCAGAACAAGGGTGTTTCGCAGCATCGTTGGAGTTCCTTTTGTTCAGGCATTTCTGCCTGGTACAAGTTTACAAGGTTCTCCTGTGGGGACACAAAACGGATGGCAGTTGTCAT
Organism: Pyxidicoccus fallax; assembly: GCF_012933655.1. Lineage (GTDB taxonomy): Bacteria > Myxococcota > Myxococcia > Myxococcales > Myxococcaceae > Myxococcus > Myxococcus fallax. The sequence continues at coordinate 19,856 of NZ_JABBJJ010000161.1, forward strand.
CCGAGACGCGATTGTCCAGGTGTGACGGGGAGGAAGGAGCACCTGGGGCCGTTCTGCCCCAGATGCGCTCCGTGACGCCGGGCGGCGAGCATCACCGCCGAGGTGCTCAGGTGTTGCGCGCAGGAGCCGCTCCGGCCCGGGCCTGGGGAAGGAAGCGGATGACCAGCGCCAGCGCCGAGGAGCCCGTGGCCAGCGCCGCCACCGCGAGCCAGCCCCACTGCGCGAGCAGCAGCCCACCCAGCGCGGCGCCGGCGGCCATGCCGATGAACATGCCCACGATGAGCAGGGCGTTGAGCCGGCTGCGGGCGGCGGGGTCGACGGAGTACACGATGCTCTGGTGCGCGATGAGCGTCACCTGGTAGCCGAGGTCGAAGCCAAGGGCGGTGATGGCCAGCAGCGCGAGGCGGGCACCGGGCGCCAGCCAGGGCCAGAGGCCCAGCAGGGCGAAGGAGACCATCGCGAGGACCCCGCCGACGCGCGTCACGACGCGGGCACCATGGCGGTCGGCCAGCCCTCCCGCCAGGGGCGCGGCGAAAGCGCCCGCGGCTCCGGCCAGGCCAAAGGCTCCGGCGGCGGTGCTCCCGAGGTGGAACGGCTCCGCGTGCAGCAGGACCGCCAGCGTGGACCAGAACGCGCTGAAGCCGACCGACAGCAGCCCCTGCGCGAGCGCGGCGTGGCGCACTTCACGATGCGTCTTCCACAGGTGGCCCACCGAGCGCAGCAGCTCCGCGTAGCTCAGCTGCGTCGTCGGCCTGAAGTGGGGGAGCACCTTCCAGGCCACGGCGGCCATCGCCGCGATGCTCGCGGCGGCGAGCAGGAACATCGTGCGCCAGCCGAGGTGCTCCGCGGTGAAGCCGCTGACCACGCGCGACAGCAGGATGCCCAGGAGCAGGCCGGTCATCACGGTGCCCACCACCCGGCCGCGACGCGCCTCGGGTGCGAGCGTGGCGGCCGCCGGAACGATGTCCTGCGCCAGTGTGGCGCTCAGGCCGATGGCCAGGCTGGCGAGCAGCAGCACGTGGATGGAGGGCGCGGTGCCGGCGAGCAGCAGCGCCAGGCCGAGCACGAGGGCCTTGGCCACGATGACGCGGCGACGGTCCAGTCGGTCGCCGAGGGGTGACAGCAGCAGGATGCCGAGTGCGTAGCCGAGCTGCGTGAGGGTGGGGAGCATGCCCACGGCACGGTTGGACGCGTGAAGGTCCTCGGACAGCACGCCCAGCATCGGCTGCGCGTAATACAGGGAGGCCACTGAGAGTCCGGCCGCGAGGGCCAGCAGCAGGACCAGCGGGAGGCTCGGGCCGCTCTGCTCGCGGGGGTTGGAGCTGGGGACCGCGGTCCCTGGCAGGGGCGAGGGATGATACGTCGCGTGAATGGTGGACATGGGAAAGACCCTCCGTCGGGGTTCGTCGAGACAGAGTGTTCCCTCGGGCCATCGATTTGAGAACCACCGTGGCCCGGACATCTCATATACGCTGGGCGTATGAATCGCTCGACTTCACGCAGGCGGCCGGCGGTCGCGGCTCCCGGGCTCGCGGCCGGTATGGACCGTCTGTCGCTGCTGGAGACCTTCGTGCGCATCGTCGAGGCCGGCAGCCTGTCAGCCGCGGCGGAGCAGTTGGGCTCGACGCAGCCGACCATCAGCCGGCGCCTGCAGGCGCTCGAGCGCAGCCTGGGGGTGCGGCTGCTGAACCGGTCCACGCGCGCGCTGATGCTGACGGAGGAGGGCCAGCGTTGCTTCGCGCGGGCACGCGAGCTGCTCGGCGCGTGGCGGGCCTTCGAGTCCGACATGCACGGCGAGGGCGAGGAGCCCTCCGGCACCTTGCGCGTCGTCGCGCCACATGCGCTGGGGCAGCAGCACTTCATCGGCGCGGTGGTGGAGTACCTGCGCCGCCATCCGCGCGTGTCTGTGGAGTGGCTGCTGCACGACGAGGTCCAGAGCCTGGTGGCGCAAGGCATCGACTGCGTCATCCAGGTGGGAGAGGTGACGGACCTCGGCCTGGTGGCCGTCAAGCTGTCGGAGGTGGAGCGAATCGCGGTCGCCGCGCCTTCCCTGCTGCGAGGGCGCGGCGTCCCGCGGGAGCCGAGCGAGCTCGGCGACCTGCCCTGGCTCGCGTTCCGCCTCTTCTACCGCTCGACGGTGACGATGACGCACCTGCGTGACAAGCGGACGCAGGAGTTCCAGATCTCACCGCGCATGAGCACCGACAGCATCTACGCGATGAAGAACGCGGCGCTGCTCGGGCTGGGGGCGTGTGTGATTTCGGCCTGGGTGGTGGCGGACGAGCTGGCCCAGGGCAGCCTCGTGCGGCTCGCGCCCGAGTGGCGGGCCGCCCCGCAGCCTGTCTTCGCGGCCTTTCCCCAGGCGCCCATCTACCCCGCGAAGCTGCGCCGCTTCATCGAAGCCGTGCGCACGGTGATGCCGGCGTTGGTGGCGGGGTAGTCGGTCTCGCGGGAAGGCGCCGGAGTGAGCACCTTCCCCCTACGCGGCCTGCTGGCGTTGGCGGAGCAGCAGGATGCCGGCCACCGCCACGAAGGCCACGGCGGACAGGGCGAGCGAGACGTGGGTGTTGGTCACGCTCCCCAGGAGCCCCACGGTGACGCCGCTGAACGCGCGCAGGCCCAGGGCCGACATGCTGAAGAGCCCCAGGACGCGGCCCCGGATGGTGTCCGGCGCGTTCAGCTGCACGATGGCCTGCGTCATGCTGCTGAAGGACAGCTCCAGGAAGCCGGCGACGAACAGCACGCAGATGGCCGCCGGGTACCAGCTCATGAACGAGAACGCGAGGAGGGAGCATCCCCACAGGAACGCGATCCTCAACGCGGAAGACGCCGTGGTCGGCAGCCACGTCCCGCGCGTCTCGAGCAGCACGCCCGCGAGCAGCGCGCCGGCCGCATCCGCGCCCAGCAGGAGCGTATAGGTCATGCCGGGGTCCCCATGGCCCAGGTCATGCGCGAAGCCCGGCATCTGCGCCTGGTAGCTGTTGCCGATGAAGAAGGAGGCCGCGCCCGCCAGCAACACCATGGCCGAGACCACGGGGAGCCCGCGCACGTCGCGGAGCGTCTGGACGATGTCGGCGATGCCCCGGACCGCACGCTTGGGGCCCGCCGCCGCTCCGCGAAAGTGCCGGCCATAGGGCGCGCCCACCAGCCAGAGCAGCAGGGGCAGATAGAAGAGCGTGTTGACGAAGATGCCCCGGGTCGGCCCGAGCGTCTGCATGATGAGGCTGCCCACTCCGGGGCCCACCAGGACGCCGAGGTAACGCGCCGTCGCGTTCAAGCGCACCGCGCTGGCCAGGGACGCGGGGCCCACGATGTCGTAGAGCAACATCTGGCTGGAGGTGCTCCAGAGGACTCCCGCGCAGCCGTGGAGCGTGAGGAGGACCATCGCGTGCCACATTTGCAGCGAGTCCGTGACGAAGAAGTAGCCCCATCCCAAGGAGGCGCCGATGAAGAGCACCATGCCGGCCTGGATGAGGCGCCGGGAGTCGAACCGGTCATTGAGCGCGCCCACCGGCACCGAGAACATCAGGAAGGGCAGCCAGTGGGACACCACCGCGAACCCGCCCAGCGCCGCCGAGTGGAACTTCTGGAACGCCACCCAGTAGCTGATCACGTGCTCGATGTTGTCGGCCATCATCGCCAACATGAACGTGATGAGGAACGTCCGGTAACCCGGGATGCGGAGCGCGCTCGAACCAGCGGGAGGGGATGCCACGGTGGAGGTCATGGGTGTTCAGACACGGGGGCAGGGGAGGCCCATCCTACCCTACGCCTCCTTGCCCGTGGGGCACTCGCCAGGCGAGCGGGTGGGGGAGGGCGACGCCTAACTTGCTGGGAAGAGCTCGCGACTTCAGGGGAGGCACGCCATGGAGGACGGCGCCGCGCTGTTGACGGACCTCTACCAACTGACGATGGCGGAGGCCTACCTCGACGAGGGGATGTGGGACGAAGCGGTGTTCAGCCTCTTCGTCCGGCGCCTCCCGGAGCGCCGCAACTTCCTGCTCGCGGCGGGACTGGAGGATGCGCTCGACTTCCTGGAGCACGCGCGCTTTGGCGCGGAGGAGCTGGAGTGGCTCGCGTCGTTGGGGCGCTTCTCGAATCGGCTGCTCGGCTGGCTGGAGCGCTTCCGCTTCAGCGGTGACGTGGACGCGGTGCCGGAGGGCACGCCCGTCTTCGCGCAGGAGCCGCTGCTGGAGGTGCGCGCGCCCATTCCCGAGGCGCAGCTCGTGGAGACCTTCCTCATCAACCAGGTCCACCTCCAGACGCTCGCGGCGTCGAAGGCGGCGCGGGTGGTGGAGGCGGCGGCGGGACGCCCGGTGATGGAGTTCGGCCTGCGGCGCATCCACGGAACGGACGCGGGCCTGAAGGTCGCTCGGGCCGCTTACCTCGCGGGTGTGGACGCCACCTCCAACGTGCTCGCGGGGAAGCGGTACGGGATTCCGGTGTCGGGCACCATGGCGCACAGCTACGTCCAGTCGCACGAGGACGAGCTGGCGGCCTTCCGCGCCTTCACCCGCGTGTACCCGGACGCGACGCTGCTGGTGGACACGTACGACACGCTGCGCGGGGTGCAGCACGTCATCCGGCTCGCGCGCGAGCGTGGCGAGGACTTCCACGTGCGCGCGCTGCGGCTGGACTCGGGAGACCTGCTGGCGCTGTCGCGAGCGGCGCGGGAAATGCTGGACGAGGCGGGGCTGACGCAGGTGCGGCTCGTCGCCAGCGGCGGGTTGGATGAGGACGCGGTGGCGCGGCTGGTGGCGCGAGGTGCGCCGGTGGATGCCTTCGGCGTGGGCACGGCGATGGGCGTGTCCGCGGACGCGCCCTCGCTGGACATGGCCTACAAGCTGGTGGAGTACGCGGGGAAGGCGCGCGTGAAGCTGTCCGAGGGCAAGGTGCTCCTGCCGGGCGCGAAGCAGGTGTACCGGCAGGAGGAGGACGGCGTGGCGCTCGCGGACGTCCTCACCCGGCGCGGGGCCGTGGCGCCGGGCCGCCCGCTGCTCCGGCCGGTGATGCGCGCGGGGAAGCGGCTGCCCGGCGCGTCTCCGGCGCTCGCGGACGTGCGGGCCTTCGCGAAGCAGGAGGTGTCACGCCTCCCGCCCGGGGTGCGCGCGCTGACGCCCGCGAGGCCGCCGTACCCGGTGAGGCTGGGCACGGAGCTGGAGCGGGCGCGCGACACGCAGGTGGAGGCGTGGTCCACGGCGCCGTGAGTGCGGGCTAGCAGCCGCACCAGTTCGAGCACAGGGTGAGTGTGCGGTTGCACTCCTCCTGGCAATAGGCGCCGCTTCCCTCACCGGCGTTGACGCACCGTTCAATGCACGCCCACCCATAACTCACAGCACATTCCTCGCAGCAGGCTTCGGGGGAGGGGTAGTTCGCTGACGCAGTGGTGGCCGCAATCGCGAGCCCAGCCACAAATCCAACCAGCAACGCCTTCAGGCCACTCTTCATGGGTTCATCCTTTCCAAGGACCGGCGCTCTTTCCGCGCCACCCATGTATGTTAGTGAGATGAGATTGTAAGGCAGACAGCAAAGGATTCCGTTGCCGCCAATCTGCTCGATATTGCGCAACGCGCCACGGCATGCGGCATGAAGAGTCGATGAGCTGGGACGTCTTTTGATGAGTGCCGAGAGCACTGCTGGCGAGCTCATCGCCGCTTGATGAGCAATCGCCAGAGAGCTGAGAGTCATTTCAGCGCTACCGGGACCCGATGCGAGGCCGTGGATGCTGCCTGGAGAGGGTCGGTGCCATGGGCGCGTTGGAAGGTGCTCAAGGACCGGCGACGAGGCGGATGCCCCGCTCGCGCTCCAGGGTGGCCCGCGCGCTCTCGGACACGGCCGTGCGGCGCAGGTCCAGCTCGCGCAGCAGGGGGAGCCGGTGCAGTGCTGGCACCCCCGCGTCGGTGACCTTCGTGCGCGTCAGGTACAGCGTGCGCAGCGAGGCCGGCAGGTTGGCGAGGCCCGCGTCGTCGATGGGCGTCCCGGCGAGGCTCAGCCACGCGAGCCGTCCGAAGCCCTGGAGGGCCTTTACGCCTACTTCCTCCAGCGTGAGGGCCCCGAGTTCGAGCGTCACGAGGCGCGGGAGCCCCTGAAGCGCGGGCAGTCCCCAGCCGTTGACGAGCGTGCCCGACACATGGAGCGACTCCAGCTCCTTCAGCGCCGCGAGCTGGCCCAGGCCCACGTCCGTGAGGAGCGTGCGCTCCACCTTCAAGGACCGGAGCCCGGGGAAGGCGCTCAGGAGCGGTACCCACTCATCCGTGAAGCCCGTCCTGCTCAGGTCCAGGGACCGCAAGGCCGGCCGGGCGCCGAGCTGCTTCAGCCCTTCGGGGGTGATGGGCGTGGCACTCAGGTCCAGCCGGGTGAGCCGCTGGAGGGGCGAGAGGGACGCGAGCGCGGCGTCCGCCAGCTTCAATCCCGCCAGCCCGAGCACCTCGAGCTCCACCAGTCCTTCCAGCTCCGGGAGGCTGGCGCCCGTGAGCCCGGTGCGAGACAGCTCCAGCTCGCGCAGGCGCGTGAGGCCCCGCAGGTGCTTCGCCGCCGCGTCGCCGACGCGCGTGTCGTCGAGGTGGAGCACCTCCAGCCGCGCGAGCCCTTCCAGGTGACGGAGCCCCGGACCGCGGAGCTTCGTCTTGTCGAGCACCAGCGCCCGCAGTGCCGGCAGGTTCGCGAGGTGCGCGAGCCCGGCGTCCGTCAACCGCGTGCTGCCCAGGTGGAGCGCCTCCAGCGCCCGCAGGCCCGCGACGTGCGTGAGGCCCGCGTCGGTAACGTCCGTCCGCGCCAGGCCCAGCCAGGTCAGGCCGGGCATGTTCCGCAGCGCCGCGAGGCCCGCGTTCGTCACCCGGGTGCCGCTCAGGATGAGCGTGCGCAGCCGCGCGCCGGGCACGGACGCGAGCAGCGCGTCGTCCACCGGCGTGTCCGAGAGGTCCAGCCACTCCAGCTCCGTCTGCGCCGCGAGCAGGCCCAGGCCCCTGGGGCTCACCGCCGTGCCGGCCAGCGACACGCGGCGGAGCGTCGTCACGCCGGAGAGGGCCGCCAGCCCCTTGTCCGATACCGAGGTCTCATCCAGCCGCAGGGTGGCGAGGCGCCGCATCCCTTGCAGATGGACGAGCCCCGCGTCGCTCACCCGCGTCCCGTCGAGGTGCAGGGCCTCCAGCCACGTCGCGCCCTGGAGCGCGGCGAGGTGCTCGTTCCCGAAGTCCGTGCCGGACAGCTGGAGCGAGACGACAGCGGTGCCTTCGAGGAGCGGCGTGAGCAGCGAGGGGGCAGGGAGGCCCACGTCGCCGAAGGAGAGCCCGGGCACGCGGTACTCGCTCAGTACGGCCGCGAGCGCGCGGGCCTCGTCCTCCGTCTTCACGGGGGCCAGCGGCTCGGCGTACCAGTCGCCCTGGGGAGGCGGCTGGAAGCCTGGGGCAGCCGCGGGCAGCACGCCCCATTCCGAGGACGCTCCCTCCGGCCGGAGGAGGAACACCTTGAGGAGGGGGCGGGGCGGCTGCGCCACGGCCGGCGCCGGGGCCTCGTCCGGAGGCGGGACAGGAGGGGGCACGGTGGCGCAGCCCACCAGCAGAAGCAGCAGTCCCGCGAATCGCGATGTCCGACCCACCACCATGCAGGCACCTCGGTCCGATGAAGTGCCGGAAGCCAAGTGCCTGTGGGGCGATGGGTCAACGAAAAGCGCCGGGGCCGCGGCCCCGACGCGGGCTCAGGGCGCTCCGCAGGTCCGGTCGGCCCCGCAGACGAGCCCGGGCTGGCAGTCCTCGTTCGCCGTGCACCGCACGCCGTCCACGCAGTGTCTCTA
>NZ_JABBJJ010000162.1 GCF_012933655.1 Pyxidicoccus fallax
CTCCCGCCCCCCTGAGCCGCCGCCTCGCTGGAGGAATCATTCCTCCACGACGCCCCTTCTCGCTGGAGGAATCATTCCTCCACGACGCTCCTTCTTCCGGAGGGGCTGACATGGCAGGGAGGAGGGAGGCACGCCCGATGAGGACCTGGCGGGTCATCCGGCTGCGTGCACCTGGTTCCAGCCATGGGCGGCCCAGGGGCCTGACACGAGCGCGCGGGCTCGGGAGCCACGCAGTTCCGCGGGACGGCGCTCTGACCGCGACGGATGCCGTGAAGGGCACCTGGCTCCACGCTCACGACGAGGGAGGAAATGGCCGAGGCAATAACGATTCGCGCCCCGAAACCTCGCCGAGCCGCGCCCAGGCAGACTGGGGCGAGACGTTCGGCGCGTCAGGGCCTTCGGACTTCGCGCATCAGGCCGTCCTTGTGGCCTTAACGGACTTCCCTGAAGCAGGTTGGTGGAGGCCGCAACCCAAGCGGAGCCGAGGACTGGTGCAATGACACCATCAGCAACGTCGGCGGCATCAGGGCCAACGGTGTCCCCGTGGCGGCCATGTGGCACGACGGTGATAATCGGCGTGGTCGCATTTCTGGATCGCCGGTAGCGCCCTTGGAGGGAGAGCGGCGAGAAATGGCCCGGGAACGCATCGACATGTGGCTGGAGAAGAGCTCGGAAGTGTGGACGGCGCAGCTGCGACCGTCGGGCTGGGGACGGTACGGCAACGCTGTCTTCTTGGGGGGCTGGCTCTGTGGCTGGGCCGTGGGAGAAGTGGTCGCCCTCGGGGTCCTGGTCCGCTCACTTTGGGCCCGGGTGTTGCCCGGACTGCAGGTGGGGCTCCCCGACATCGAGCCCGCGAGCTCCCCTCTGAGCGTGTGGGGGCTGCTCTTCATGGGCGTGTGGCTGACGGGCTGGACCGTGGGTGGGATCTTCGCCCTGAGGAGGCTCCGCGCGCTGCTGGTGAGCGAGGCGCGCCTTTCCTTCAACCGCGCGGGTGTGACGCGGGAGTGGCGGCTGGGGCCGTGGTGGTCGCGATTCCACCTGGAGCGCGGTGCGCTGGTGGACGTGGACCTGGGGGGCCCGCGGGGTGCGCTCTTCGCCACCCTGACCACTGGAAAGACGGTGGACCTGCTCCGGGGCGGCACGGCGGAGCAGCGCCGGGAGCTGCTGGACGCCCTGCGGGAGCGACTCTCACTGGCGTGGGACGAGTCCTCACAGGTTCGCCACACGCCGCCAGGTTGGGACGGTGAGCCGCTTCCGGCTGGCGGCTGGGTCCTCAGGAGTCCGCACGAGGCCCGCCAGCGCCAGGGACGGGTGTGGAGTGTCGCCGCGCTGGGCCTCGCCGCGTGCGCGGTGCTGCTGACGTGGCGGCTTCTCCTCAATGGAGGTCTCCGGGCGGGCGTGCTGTTCGCGGCGGTCATCGCCGTGCTGGCGGCCCTGGCGGCGGTGATGGCACGGCGCGGCTTCCAGGGGCCGGAGTCGTGGGAGGTCCGGCGCGGCGCGCTCGTCCATGCCCGCCACGGCCTCTTCCGCACCCGGCGCACGGAGTACGCGTCACCGGAGCTGAACGTCGAACGAACCCTCGATGAGGACGGAGACATCCGCTTCGACCTGTGGGTCCGCGCGAAGAGGATGCACTGGCAACTGGCGTCCAGCTTCAACACGCCCCGCGGGCTGCTGCACCTGGGGAACTGGCTCGCCCACCGGCTGGGCTCGCCGCTCATCCTGTCGCCTCCGGACCTTGGCAACACCGAGCCCGTGCCGCGCCGCGATGGATGAAGGTGCCCGGCCACGCCGGTGACGACGCGGCCGGACACTCCCCTTCCCTCCCGTCACGGAGAGCTCAGCTCCGCGGCGCTTCGTCCGCGGGCACCTCTCCGAAACGCCCCGCCTCGAAGTCATGGATGGCCTGCAGGATTTCCCGCTCGGAATTCATGACGAAGGGGCCTACGTGGACGATGGGCTCGCGGATGGGCTCGCCCGCGAGGACGATGAGGTGCGCGTCCTCCTCGGCGCGCAGGGCGAGGTGCTCACCCTCGTTGGCGTAGACGGCGAGCGACCCCGCCGCAAGCGAGTCCCCGTCGGTCGAGACACGGCCGCCGGCGACGAGCACGAGCGCGTTGTGATGCGAGGGCACGGGGACTTCGAGCGCCGTGCCCGCGCTGAGCCTCACATCGAGCAGCGTGATGGGCGTGAAGGTCCGCGCGGGCCCGCGGGCGTCTCGGAACGCCCCGGCGATGACGCGAACCCTGCTGGTGTTGTCCTCACCTCCAATCGGGACCACGGGAATCTGCTCCGCGGTGATGGGCTGGTAGCCGGGCGCGTCCATCTTCTTCGCGCGCGTAAGGTTGACCCAGAGCTGCAGCATGTGGAACGCGCCCCCTCGGCGGGAGAAGCCCTGCTCGTGGTACTCCTCGTGGAGGATGCCGGACGCCGCCGTCATCCACTGCACGTCGCCCGGTCCGATGACGCCCGCATGGCCCGCGGTGTCGCGGTGCGCGACGGAGCCCTCGAAGGCCAGGGTGACCGTCTCGAAGCCGCGATGCGGATGCCAGCCCACGCCGCGCTGACCTTTGGCCAGGGCCGGGTACTCGTAGCGGGGGTGGTAGTCGAGCAGCAGGAAGGGGCTGACGCGCTCCTGCGGAAGGTTCCTGCTCGGCACGAGGGTGTTCACCCGGAAGCCGTCACCGACCCAGTGCAGCGGACCTCCGCCGTGGACGCTCTCGAGAGGACGGGCGCGGGGAAGCGAACGGGTGGAGACGGAGGAAGGGATGGCATGAGTCGTGGTCGTCATGCCAAGAACAGTAAGAGCTGGTGCCGCGAGGTAAATCCTCCGAGGCCATGATGCTTGGCATCACCTCGTGTGATGGGACGCGGCGCCCAGCGCCGCCTGGCAGAGGCTCGTGAGGCGATTGGAGGCCCACGTCGCGACGGGCCCCAGCGGCGAGCCCTTGCGGCGAACGAGGGCGAGCGAGCGCTGAGGGAGTGCCCCGCCTTCCCAGGCCGCGAGCCGCAGCTCGACGAGCCGCCCCGCCGCGAGGTCCCCGCGCACGAGGTGCTCGGGCTCATGACCCCAGCCGAGCCCGCCCACGATGAGCGCATGCTTCGTCATCAGGTCGGCGACGCGCCAGGTCCGCGTCGAGAAGACGCCCTTGTCCGATGAGCCTGGCTGGCCGGCCGGCGTGCGCTCGGTGAGGACGACCTGCACGGCGGAGGCGAGCTGCTCGTCGGTGATGACGCCCTTCACCGAGGCCAGGGGGTGTGACGGCGCGGCCACCGGGATCATCCGCAGGTGGGCGATGGGGCGCTGCTCCAGCCCCGCGAGGTCCACGTCGGTGCCCGCGATGCCGAGCGTGGCCCTCCGCTCCCGCACGCTCGCCGTCACGGCGGCGAGGAACTCGATTTCGAGCGCCAGCTCCACGCCGGGGTGTGTCGCGGCGAGTTCCTTGATGAAGTCCAGCAGCGCGCTCGTGGGGAACATGGCGTCGACGACGAGCGAGAGCTTCGTCTCCTCGCCGCTCTTGATGCGGCCAATCACCGTCTGGAAGACGGCGAGGTCATCATGGAGCCGCCCCGCCGCGGCGACGACGGCCTCGCCCTTCGCGGTCAGCCGGGGAACGCGGCCACTGCGGTCGAAGAGGCGCAGGCCGAGCTGCTTTTCGAGCCGCTTCATGGCCTGGCTGACCGCCGGTTGGCCCTGGCCGAGCCGCCGGGCCGCCGCCGTGAAGCTGCCCTCCTCCGCCACCGCGCGGAGCGTGCGGAGCTGATCGATGGTGACGCTTTCGAGCACGCGGGAAGTGCATCACATCGGCGGAGCGGGCGCACGCTCGACGCTCGCATCCGCCTCGGGGCTTCAGCGTCGGGAGGCGAACACGCCCTGCTCCATCGGGCTGGATTGCCGCGGCGGCGGACCGCCGCCACTGTCCTCCCGTTTCGGGGGAGGTTCGCCGTGGTGAAGCCAGTCCGTTCGAGCCGCATCTCCGTCCCGGCCTCGCTCGTGCTCGGGGTGCTGGCCGTTGGCGGATGCGACGACGATGAGGACGACGCGGAGGCCAACGAGGCACGGGCCGCCACCGAGGCCATCCGGCGAATCTCCCAGGACGCTCCCACGGCGCTGCCGGGCAGCGCGCCGGATGCGCTGTTGCAGGTGACCGTCGGGGGCACGCCGTACGACCTGCGCGACCTGCTCGGCCGTGATTCGGAGTCACGGCCCATCGCGCGCATCGTCGCCGCCTACCAGACGGTCCCCACGCCTTCCGAGCCACCGCCCCTGGGGAACGGTGCCACGGAGGTTTCACCGGACTACAGCCGGTCCGCCCCCGCGGCCCAGGTGTACGAGTGTCGGCAGGACGCGGGAGGCTTCGCCTGGGTCCTGCTCCAGCCCGAAGCCGGTCTTCACCCCATCACCACCCAGCCCATCCCGGGGCTCGACAAGCTGGTGCTCGACCATCTCCGCTACCCGGGTGGCATTGATTATGGACCGCCCACCGGAGCCCCGGCCGCCGGCCCGGCATGGCGGGTGTCCGCGCCCGCGCTCGCTCCCGACTCGCCCACCTCTGGCCAGAGCCTCTTCATCGGCGCGGCGGAGGCCTCGGCGCCCAACGGGGATGCCAATGTCCCGCTGCTGCGGATCGCCAACGTCGCGCGTGTCGACCAGGCGTTCCCGTCGGACGTCTTCTCCACCACCACCTCCGACGGCACCCGGGTCGGCTACGTGTTGCGCCTCAACACCGCGGGAGGCATCGCGCCGGGGACCGGGTGCGGTGGCGCCGCCGACGTGGGCAAGCGCGAGCGGGTGCAGTACACGGCGGACTATTACTTCGTCGAGGTCCTGACGGCGCCCTGACGGAGCCGAGCGTGGCTTGGACGTCCTGATGGTCGTCACTCACGGACTGGGCCAGCGGCCGCGCCGCGTCGGCGAGCCACGAAGGCACCTCGGCGGGCACATGTGCTGCCGTCATGGGAGACGTTCATGCGCGGCCCTCCACCTGGGCGAAGCCCGCCTCGCCTCGGTGCGCCAGGACGTAGTCGAGCAGGCTGAGCGCCAGGGCGTGCTCGCCCATCACCACGCGGTCCACGCCCCGCTCCTCCAGATAGGCACGCTCCTCGTCGCCGTGCGTGCGCACGACGGACGAGAGGGACGGGTTCATGGCCTTGACCGTGAAGCATGGCGCGTTCTCCCTGAGGAGGCCCGAAGGCAGCTGGAAAGGGTTGGTGCGCCGAGGCGTTCAGCCCGGAGGCGGAACGCTCGAGCACCTTGGGTTCATGGTCTGGCTTGGAGCGGGCGGAGGTTGCGTGAGGCGGAACCGCCCGCTGTGTTCAGAGCTCCTACCGCGGGTCATTGATTCCCAGGGTCAGGCAGGCGCTGGGCCGTCCGGATGCTCGCGCATTCCGAGCGTCCGGACGACCTCGCCCAGGAGCCGATCCAACGCCTGGGCGTTGCGGCGCTGCCCCGCGAGCAGCCGCCACTGGTCGTACCTGTGAATCTCGTCCACGCTGCGTCCGCCGGTCCTCCCCGTGGCGCGAGCCGCCTGGAGCCAGCGGTCGAGCTGCTCGGAGTCCGCCTGGAGATGGAACAGCAGCCCCCAGGAGTTGCCGAGCCGGAACGCCTCGTTCGCGCACGCCCGCGACGAGGCCAGGCGGACCGCGCGGGGCGGAAGCTCGAAGACGTCCTCGTGCCAGTGCACCACGTCCAGTCGGTCCAGCGGGCCCCGGAAGAGCGGGTCCATCCGGCCCTCCGCCGTGGGCACCACGGGAGCGATGCCCAGCAGCGGGCCCGCCGGGTTGTGGGGAATCCTACCGCCGGCCGCCAGCGACAGGAGCTGGGCGCCCATGCAGATGCCGAGGCTGGGCCGCGCTTCCGCCAGCCGCTGCTCCAGCAGCTGCCTCACCCGGGTCAGGAAGGCGCTTCGCTCGGTCTCCGGAGTCGTCAGGGAACCGCCGAGGACGACCAGCAGGTCGGCGTGGGCATCATCCGCCTCGACGATGTGGGTGCGCCGCTCCACCGCGAAGCCGGCCTTCCGGAGGGCCGGCTCCAGCAGCCCCAGTCCCAAGGTCGGCTCATCCTGGATGACCACCGCCCTGAACTCCGTGCGCCGTCCTCGCAGCTGAATCAGCACCCCGCCCTCCCAGCGGGTCTCCCCGCGCTCCAGTGGAGCGCCCCTCCTACGCTCCAGCGCATCGAAGAGGCATTTCAATATCTGGATGCAAGGAGCCGAAGAGCCGTTCCGTTTTCTGTCATGGTTCGAGGCGAGGCTCGCGGCCACCCTGTGCGTATGTCATTCGCGGATTCGCCTCCCTGGCATACCCCTCCCCCGCCGACGCGCGTGTTGATGCTCTCCGACAACACCCGGCTGCGTGACACCCTCACCCGCGGCCTCAACCGGCACAGGTTCGAGGTCCTCGCCACGAGCCACACCGATCTCGGGGAGTTCCTTCGGACGCCCGCGTCGCGGCGGACGCAGGTCCAGGTCCTCCTGCTGGACGTGTCCGAGGGCGCCGCGTCCGGGGCGGCGCGCATGCTCAGCGACCTCCGCGCGAACGGAGTGGACGTCCCCGTGGTGGCCATCGCCGCGCCGAGGGATTCCGGAGAGCTGGGGGCGAGCCCCTCCGCCCGGAACACCACGGTGCTCATCAAGCCCATTGACCTCGCGGAGCTGGCGGCGGAGCTGGCGCGGTGGACCGGATGAGCCGCTCCACCGCCGGGTGACCCCGCTGCGCGCGAGGGGTGTGCAGCAGGACATTCACCTGCACCGAGTCCAGGGGCCCCACCCAGCGCAGGCCGTGCACGTCCTGCAACGTGGCGCGCAGCTCGACGGGAGCCGCCAGGAGCCCCGCGCCACAGCGGGCCAGCTCCACCATCAGCGCGCCGTCCTCACACTCGGCCACGACCTTCGGCGAGACTTCCCGGGCGCGGAAGAACTCCGACAGCCGATCCCTCAGCGCCGAGCCGGGCGTGGGCAGCAGCATGGGGGCACCATGCAGGGAGCGCGGAAACTCGAAGGACTCCAGCAGCGCGGGCGACCCGAAGAGGGCGAAGTCCACCTTGCGCAGAAGCTCCCACTCCGGCGTACCGATGCTGGGCGGGCGCGGGTCGTCGTCCGCCAGGACGAGGTCGAGCTCCCGTGCGGCGAGCATCGACAGGAGGATGCCCGTGGGCGCCTCCCGACATTCCAGGAGCTGGAGGGACGACTGGGCGTACAGGGGGCCCAGCAGGTGGGAGGCCAGCAGCTTCGACGTCATCGGGCCGAGTCCGACGCGCAGCCGGGGCTGCGTCGGGGTCGGGCTCAGCGACTCGCACAGCTCCTGCCCCAGCCGGAAGATCTGCTCGGCGTAGTCGAAGGCCTTCCGTCCGGCCTCGGTGAGGACGAGCACCCGGCCCCGCCGCTCGAAGAGCGCCGTTCCGAGCTGCGTCTCGAGGGCTTTTATCTGGGTGCTGATGGCGGGCTGCGACAGGTACAGCTCGCGGCTCGCCGCGGCGATGCTTCCCGTCCGCGCGACGGTCCAGAAGTAGAGGAGGTGGTGGTAGTTCAGCCAACGCATGGATGAGTCCGTGGAGCGCGGCGAGGCCAGCGCAGCGAGGGCCCCTCCAGCGGACTCGGGGTCCGCGAGGGGGGCCGTTGGGACGCCTGTGGGCTGAGTCGGAGGTGGGATGAATCCGGGACCGCTCAGCCTTCCACGAGCGCCGGAGAACCCCACGGCGCCCGTTCACCGCCGGACACCGTCGTCGCGAGGCGACGGGCGTCCGGCCGGTCATGCATCGAAGGCGTACGACTCCCGCGGAAACATGGCGCCATCCTAGCCGAACGCCCGCCGCTTGCCCACCCCGACGGCCTGGCGCCTCCGGAACGGTTCGTCCCGGCCCCCGCGCGGCTCGTCCCGGCCTCCGCGCGGCTCGTCCCAGTTTCCCGGGATTCCCTTTTAAATCCCTGTCTCTCCGGCTACAGGTCGCACCGCAATCGCAAATGCAATTGCATTACCGGAGCATTGACATGATTCAGTTTCATCACCGTGGCCAGCGGCTGTTCTGGCTGCTGGCACTGGGATTGGCAACAGGCTGCACGGAGAGTGCGCCTTCCCCTGACGAGACGAGCGCGGTGCTCGCGCCCCTCGCGACCGAGGTCAGCATCTTCGGCGCGACCGCCAGCCCCTCCATCCTCGAGGACCCGGACACGGTCTCCGTCGAGCTGGGCGTGAAGTTCCGCTCCAGCGTCCCGGGCATCGTCTCGGGCATCCGCTTCTACAAGGGAAGCTCGGCCAACAGCGGGACGCACGTGGGCAGCCTGTGGAGCCACTCCGGACAGCGGCTCGCGTCCGCGACGTTCACCAACGAGACGGCCACCGGGTGGCAGACGGTGCGCTTCGCCACGCCGGTGAGCATCTCCGCCAACACCACCTACGTCGCCTCATACCTCGCGCCGCGCGGCCGTTACTCGGCCACGAGCAACGCCTTCGCCAACCAGGGCACGACGAATGGGCCGCTGACGGCGCTGGCCTCGGGCGTGGACGGAGCCAATGGCGTCTACCTCTACGGCAGCGGCGGCTTCCCCACGCAGAGCTACCAGAGCACGAACTACTTCGTGGACGTGCTGTTCACCTCCACCGTCGACACGACGACTCCCTCGGCTCCGGGGGCCCTCTCCGCGGCGGCGTCCACGGCGGGCGCCATCCAGCTCACCTGGGCCGCGGCCACCGACAACATCGGCGTGACGGCCTACGTCCTCTTCCGCGACGGCGTTGAGTTCACCTCCGTCTCCGGCGGAGTGCTCACCTACAAGGACATCGGGCTGTCGCCCTCCACGCTCTACACGTACACGGTGAGGGCCCGCGACGCGGCCGGCAACCTGGGCCCCGCGTCCAACGCGGCCAGCGCCACCACGTCCTCGGAGACGCCTCCCCCCGGGCTGAGCCTGCCGCGCGTCGCGTGGGAGGGCGGGCCGTCCTACTACGCGCGCTTCCCGGCCATGGCCGGCACGCCGTGGACGAGCGAGGACTTCTTCCCCATCGGCTATTGGGGCGCGTACACGGACGAGGAGTGGCGCTTCAGCACCGACGTGGCGCACGGCATCAACACCTTCCTCGAGACGTACGCCGGCAACGAGAACTCGGCGGGGTGGATGCGCCAGTACGGCATCTGGAATCTCGCCGGCACCGGCCTGGGCGGTGAGTCGGTCGGCACGACCTTCCACGACGAGGCGGACATGTGGGGCGGCCCGGGCTGGAATCCGTGGACCGGCTACGTCAACGAGCCGGGTCATGACACGTGTGTGCCGGACCAGCCGCGCCGCTGCGGCTACAGCGTCTACAACGCCCAGTACGCGCAGCTGAACAACCCGAACGCCCTCATCTACGCGAACGTCGGCAAGGGCGCGCTGATGTGGCAGTCGGATGAGGAGCGGGCCACGTTCCTCTCCGGCGCGGACGGACCGGATCCGCGGGCGAAGTGGCGGCTCGGCGTGGCCACCGGGGACATCTACTTCTACACGGACGGGAACATCGGCGCCGAGGCGGTCAACTGGTTCGACATTCCCGCCGGCGAGGTGCGCCGCGCGGCGAACTACGGCGAAGTCCTGATGGCGGGCCTGCGCGCCGGCGCGTCCTACGGAAACAACGGCAACCCGCGCATGCCCCTGGGCGTCGTCGTGGAGCTGGGCGGTCAGGCCACCGGGAGCGTCATCAACGCCAACCAGATTGAAGGCGCGGTGTGGTCCACGCTCATCCACGAGGCGCGCCTCGTCGCGTACTTCTCGCACGTCTTCTCCGAGTCCACCGCGAACCCGTTCACCCCGGACGTGCTCAACGACACGCGCGCCGTGTACCAGGCCACGCGCGACCGGGTGAAGAAGATCAACGCCGAGGTGAAGTCGCTCGCGAGGGTGCTCAACACGCAGTCCTACGTGTGGCAGTTCAACCCGAACCTGAGCACCATGCTCAAGTACCGCGACAACGCCGCCTACGTCTTCGCCATGCAGAAGCGGCAGTTCACCAGCGGCACGTACACCTTCACCCTCCCGCCCGAGCTGCCCGCGAGCGGCACCATCGAGGTGATTGGCGAGAACCGCACCATCCCCTACTCCGGCGGCCGGTTCACCGACTCCTTCGCCGCGGAGTACACGCACCACAAGTATCGCATCCAGGACTGAAGGCCCGGCCATGCGCCCGCCCCGGCTCCCCGTGAGCCGGGGCGGTTGGATGCGCGAGCGGTTTGCTCCTAGATAGGGCCCGCACTCGTCGCCCATTCAAGGAACGTGGCATGCGCAAGCTGAGCGTCTTCAACAATGTCTCGCTGGACGGCTACTTCGTGGACGCAAGCGGGGACATGAGCTGGGCCCACAAGCAGGACGCCGAGTGGAACGCCTTCACCTCCGAGAACGCGAGCGGCGGCGGTGCGCTCGTCCTGGGCCGGGTGACCTACGACATGATGGCGGGCTTCTGGCCAACCCCGGCGGCGCATGCGCTCATGCCTGACGTGGCCGAGGGGATGAACCGCATGCCCAAGGTCGTGTTCTCGCGGACGCTGGAGCGCGCGTCGTGGGAGAACACGCGGCTGGTGAAGGGCGACCTCGTGTCGGAGATGCGGAAGCTGAAGGCGGAGCCCGGCCCCGACATGGTCATCCTGGGAAGCGGCTCCATCGTGGCCCAGCTCACCGAGGCGCGACTGGTGGACGACTACCAGCTCGCCGTGCATCCCCTCGTGCTGGGCAGCGGCCGGACCCTGTTCCAGGGCGTCCAGCGCCGGCTGGAGCTGACCCTCAAGCAGACGCGAGCCTTCAGCAACGGCTGCGTCATGCTCTGGTACCAGCCGGCGTCATAGGACGAGGGGGAGGCCTCAGCCGCCGAGCGCCACGTTCTCCAACACGCCCAGCGCGTCGGGGACGAGCACGGCGGCGGAGTAGTAGGTGCTCACCAGGTACTGGGTGATGGCCTGGTCGGTGACGTCCATGCGCTTCACCGTGAGGCTTGGCTCCACCTCCTCGGGAATGCCGGCGTTGTGCAGGCCGACGACGCCCTGGTCGTCCGCCCCGGTGCGCATCGCGATGATGGCGGTGGTGTTCTCCCGGCTGATGGGGAGCTTGTCGCACGGGAGGATGGGCACCCCGCGCCACGCCTGCATCTTGTGCCCCTGCACGTCCACCACCGTCGGGTAGAGGCCGCGCTTGTTGCACTCCCGGCCAAACGCCGCGATGGCGCGCGGATGGGCCAGGAAGTAGCGCGTCTTGCGGCGGCGCGACACCAGCTCGTCCAGGTCGTCCGGCGTCGGTGGGCCGGAGCGGGTGTGGATGCGCTGCTTGAGGTCCGCGTTGTGCAGCAGGCCGAACTCCGGGTTGTTGATGAGCTCGTGCTCCTTGCGCTCCTTCAGTGCTTCGATGGTCAGCCGCAGCTGCTCCTGCGTCTGGTTCATCGGGTCGTTGAAGACGTCGGAGACGCGGGTGTGCACGCGCAGGATGGTCTGCGCCACGCTCAGCTCGTACTCGCGAGGCTTCAGCTCGTAGTCCACGAAGCCGCCGGGGATGACCGGCTCGCCGTGGTGGCCCGCCGTCAGCGGGATGGCCGCCTGGCCGGTCTTGTCCTGGGGCTTCTTCAGCCGCTCCCGGTAGCGCTCCACGTGCGCCTTCAGCGCCGCGGACTGGAGGATGCGGGACTCGAACGCCGTCTGCGGCAGCGCCATCACCGTGCAGGACGTGACGGCCTTGACGGTGAAGGGCCACACGTCGTTCGACTCCACCACCGCCTGGTCCCCGAAGTGGTCGCCGTCCGCCAGCGTGTCCAGCACGACGGGGTCGCCGTACTTGCCCCCGGTCAGCTTCTGCGCCTTGCCGTGCGCCAGGAGGTAGATGTGATCCGCGGGCTGGCCCGCCTCCACGATGGTGGCCCCTGGCGGGTACTGCCGCTGGGTGAAGAGGCTGGCCAGGGTGCGGATGAGCAGGTCATCCACGTCCTCGAAGCCCCGCATCAGCGGCAGCTTGAGCAGCTCCTGGGGGATGACCTCCACCTTGACGCCGATGTTGCTGAAGTTCAGGCGGTCGTCGCCCACGGTGTACGTCAACCGGCGGTTGACGCGGTACGTGCCGCCCGACACCTGCACCCAGGGCAGCACGCGCAGGAGCCACCGGGGGGTGATTCCCTGCATCATCGGCTGCGTCTTGGTGGTCGTCGTGAGCTGGCGGGCCCCGGCCGTGCTCAGGCTGGAGCCCTCGTGCGCGACCCTGTCCTTGTCTGGATTCGTCATGGAAGTACCTTTCGATTCCGTGAGGACGTGGGACTACGAGCGGCCCAGCTCCACGCTCTCCAGGATGCCCAGCGCGTCCGGCGTGAGGACCGCCGCGGAGAAGTACGTGGTGACCAGGTAGCTCATGATGGCCTTCTCGTTGATGCCCATGAACCGGACGTTGAGGCTGGGCTCGATTTCATCCGGGATGCCCGCCTGGTGCAGGCCGACCACGCCCTGGTTCTTCTCCCCCACGCGCATCAGCAGGATGGAGGTGGTGCGCGTCTCGCTGATGGGCAGCTTGTTGCAGGTGAAGATGGGGATGCCGCGCCACGCGGGCACCATGTTCCCACTCACGTCGACGCTGGTGGGGTAGAGGCCGCGCTTGTTGCACTCCTGGCCGAAGGCGGCGAGGGCGCGCGGGTGGGCCAGGAAGAAGGACGGCTCCTTCCACACCGTGGCCAACAGCTCGTCCATGTCGTCCGGCGTCGGCGCGCCGGAGCGGGTGTGGATGCGCTGCTTGAGGTCCGCGTTGTGCAGCAGGCCGAACTCGCGGTTGTTGACGAGCTCGTGCTCCTTGCGCTCCTTCATCGCCTCGATGGTGAGCCGCAGCTGCTGCTGGGTCTGGTTCATCGGGTCGTTGAAGAGGTCCGCGACGCGCGTGTGGATCTGCAGGACGGTCTGCACGACGGACAGCTCGAACTCGCGGGGGTGCGTCTCGTAGTCCACGTAGGTGCCGGGCAGCACGGGCTCGCCGTGGTGGCCCGCGGCCAGCTCGATGGCCTTCTGGCCGGCGGTGTCCTGCTTCTTCCTGGAGAGGGCCTTGAAGTCCTCGATGTGCTTCTGGAGCGACGGCACCTGCGCCACCACCTCCTCGAAGGCGGACTGCTGGAGGATGAGCGCGATGACGGGCGTCACGGCCCTGGCGGTGAACTGCCAGTAGTCCTGCGTCTCCAGCAGCGCCTGGTAGCTGTAGTGGTCGCCATCCGCCAGCGTCTCCAGCACCAGCGGCTCACCGTACTTGCCGGTGCCGATGCGGTTCACCTTGCCGTGGGCGATGAGGACGATGGAGTCCGCCTCCTTGCCGGCCTCGGTGATGACCTCACCGGCCTTGTACTCCTTCTGCACGAAGCGGTTGGCCAGCGCGGTGAGCACCTCCACGTCCTCGTAGCCGCGCAGCAGGGGCAGCTCGCCCAGCTCCTGCGGGATGACCTGCACCCTGGCGCCGGTGCTGATGAAGGTGACGCGGCCGTCGCCCACCGCGTAGGTCATGCGGCGGTTGACGCGGTACGTGCCGCCGGACACCTGCACCCACGGCAGCAGCTTGAGCAGCCACCGCGAGGAGATGCCCTGCATCTGCGGCTCGGACTTGGTCGTCGTCGCCAGCTGGCGGGCCGCCTGGGTTCCGAGGCTCAGGTTGTTGTCGTCGAGCTTCTTCAGGTCATTGGACATGGGTCACCCTTCAGGTTGAGAAGTCAGAAAATTCGCGCACTGCCGTCGGAGCTCAGGACTTGCCGCCGCGGAACAGCTCGGCGACGCGCATCGCGGACATGCCCAGGCCGGAGAGGTTTCCCGTCTTGAGCTTGGGCGTCGCCGCGTCGATGAGCTCGAACTCCTTGTAGCGGTCCACCGCCGCGTGCCACCGGGGGATGCCCGCCATCCACTGCTGGAGCTGCTCCACGTACTTGTTCAGCTTCGCCTGCGCGTTCGAATCCAGGTCGAAGGTGCGGACGACCACCGGCAGCTCCTTGGCCACCAGGAGCTCGAACTGCTTCATGCGCGCGGTCATCAGGTCGTTGACCACCAGCACCGCCGCGTCCTTGTCCAGGTCCAGGAACTTCTGGGCCACGAGCACGCAGTTGTTGAGCTCGCCCTCGAATTCGATCTCCTTCTGGTAGGAGAAGATGTCGTTGACGAAGCAGGCGTAGTCCGCCGCGCAGTTCTCCAGCCCGCGCAGCGTGCGGGTGTTGAAGACGTCCTCCGGCACGGCATCCCCCTTGGAGAGCCGCGACAGGCTCATGGTGAGGTCGGAGCCGAACGTCTTGCGGCGCATCTCCACGTAGTCCACGGGGTCCGGCACGCGGTTGAGGATCTGGTTGTTCAGCTCCCAGACCCAGCTCTCCGTCATGTCCTGGATGGCCTTGCGGAACAGCTTGCGGCCGCGCGGAGTGAGCGGGCCGGCGGTGCGCTTCCACAGGTCCGCCAGCCCCAGCTCCACCGGGTTGGTGGGCACCGCCGGGTTGGGCGTCCGCACGTCGTCCGGCATGAACTGCGTGAGGCGGGCGTTGAACACCTTCGCGCCCGGCATGTCGCGCGTGTGGCCGTAGAGCGCGGGGAAGTAGTCGTCCGCGTAGGTGCCCCACACCAGCCAGCACGCCGTGAGGTCCAGCTGTTCCGGGGTCGCATCCGGGTGGATGAGGGCGCCACAGAGGGCCACGTCCGCCACGTCGAACTTGTGGTCGTCCCAGATGTAGAGCCCCACGCCGGGCAGCGAGTCCAGCATGCCCATGCGGCGCGCCCAGTCCTTGGAGTTCCTGCGCGCGCTCTCCAGGTGGGGGCTCAGGTACGTGCTGTACGGCATGTAGAACTCCGGCAGCTTCACCGGACCCACGCGCTGGCGGGGAACGTGGCTGAAGGACTTCGCGCGGGGGCCCAGGCCCAGCCCGCCAGCCGTCAGCGGCAGGCGCAGGGCGGAGGTGCCCAGGCCCGAAGGCAGCGGCAGTGAGAACTCCGCGCGGCTCTCCGTCTGCTTGTTCATGTAGCGGTTGGAGCGCATGTGCCACTCGTGGCCGCCGGACTGCCAGTCCTGGAGGCCGCGCAGGTACGTGAGCACCTGGCCCTGCTCCACCGGGTTGAGGCCGTACTCCGCGAAGAGCCAGGGCAGCTCCGTGGCGGCCGTGGTCTCGAACTGCTGGAGCCGGGACGTCAGCAGGTCGTTGACCAGGTCGGCCGCGCGCTGGGTGTCGCAGTCGAGGAACGTCTCCACCACCAGCACGCCGTTGGAGAGCTCACCCTCCTCCAGGATTTCGCGCTCGTAGGAGAACAGGTCGTTGCGCAGGTGGACCGCGTCGGAGAACGTGTCCTTGAAGACGCGCATGGGCCGGCTCTTCACGACGCGGGCGGGAATCTCCGCGGCGACGGCGTGCTCCACCAGGTCCGACGACCAGGGCGCGCCACCGACCTTGCGGCGCATCTCGATGTACTCGATGGGGTTGGAGATGCGCGCTTCGCTGATGTTGACGATCTCCCACATCGACTCGTCGAGAAGGTGCTTCGTGTTCTCGAAGAAGCGCCGGCGCCAGTCCATGGACATGGTGGGCACGGTGCGCTTCCACAGGTCCCACAGCCCGCGCTCCACCGGGTTGGTGGGCTCCGGCGGCGTCTGGGACATGTCCAGCGGCATGAACAGCGGCAGCCGGTCCAGGTACGCCTGGCCGCCCGCGATGTCGCGCGGATGCTTGTAGACCTCCAGGAAGTGGTCGTCGAAGTAGAAGACCCAGACGTACCAGTCCGTGATGAGGTCCAGCTCCGGCCCCGGCGCCACCGGGTGCGTGTAGGCGCAGAGCAGCGCGAAGTCCATGCCGTCGAAGCGGCGCTCGGACCAGATTTCGCGGTCCGTCCCGTCACGCGGCGGGCCCAGGATGCCCATCTCGTACGACCACGCCTTGGTGTGGGCGCGGGCCGCTTCGAGGTTCGGGTTCAGGCGCGCCGGCCAGGGAACGTAGAACTCCGGGAGCTGGAAGGGTTGCTTCTGCCGCGCCTTGGACATCTGTACCCCTTATTGGAACCACGCGGCTTATATTGTCGCCTGGTCATCACCTGGAACGCCGAATGGAGTTACTAGTAAATCCGGCTGATCCAGCCAATAAGGGGTATCCGAGAGGTCAGAGCAGCTTGTCCAACGTGATGGGCAGGCCGCGCACCCGCCGGCCCGTCGCGTGAAACACGGCGTTGGCGACGGCCGCGGCGACTCCGACGATGCCAATCTCCCCCAGTCCCTTGGCACCGAGCGGGTTGACGACCGTGTCGTCCTCGTCCACGAAAATCACGTCGATGTCACGCACGTCCGCGTTCACCGGCACGTGGTACTCGGCGTAGTTGTGGTTCATGAAGCGGCCCAGCGTGTGGTCGAGCGCCGTCTCCTCGTGCAGCGCCATGCTGATGCCCCACACGACGCCGCCCATCACCTGGCTCCGCGCCGTCTTCGGATTGAGGACGCGCCCGCCCGCGACGGCACTGACGACGCGGGTGACGCGCACCGTGCCCAGCGCCTCGTCCACCTTCACCTCGGCGAACACCGCGGAGTGCACGCACCGCGTGTACGCCTGCTGCTTCGGGCTCGGCACGGCCGAGGTCTGCTCCTCCAGGTGGGTGACGCCGCCGAGCCGCATCGCCTCGACAATCGACACGGCCCGCGATGGGTCCGAGGCGTTCCGGAGCTGGCCCTCCGCGAAGACCACTTCCTCCGCGCCCACCCCGGCGAGCGGCGAGCCCTTCGTCTTCCGGGCGAAGGTGACGAGCTGCTCGCGCAGCTTCTCGCAGGCCTCCTTCACCGCCGAGCCCACCGACGCCACCGTCCACGAGCCGCCCTCCAGCGGCGCCATGGGCAACGAGGAGTCTCCGAGCTTGAACGTCACGGACTCGATGGGCAGGCCCAGCGTGTCCGCGGCAATCTGCGTCATCACCGTGTAGGTGCCCGTGCCGATGTCGGCGGTGGCGCTGCTCACGACGAGCCGGCCGTCGAGCCCGAGGACGGCCTTCGCGCTCGCCGGCTGCTGCATCGCGTCCCAGATGCCGGTGGCCATGCCCCAGCCGACGAGCTCGTGGCCCTCGCGCATGGAGCGCGGCTCCGGATTGCGCCGAGCCCAGCCGAACCGCTCCGCCCCCTGCTGGTAGCAGGCGCGCAGCTCCTTGCTGGAATAGGGCTTGTCCTTGTTCTGGTCTCGCTCGGAGTAGTTCTTCAGGCGCAGCGCGATGGGGTCCATGCGCAGCGCGTGCGCCAGCTCGTCCATCGCGGACTCCAGCGCGTAGACGCCGATGGCCGCGCCGGGCGCGCGCATGTCGATGGGCGTGTAGCAGTCCAGCGCCGCCACCTTGTAGTCCGCCCGGACGTTGTCGCAGCGGTAGAGCATGCTGCCCCAGTTCACGAGGACCTCGATGTAGTCCTCGAAGCTCGACGTCTCCGAGACCGCCTCGTGGATGAGGGCCTCCAGCGTGCCGTCGGCCGAGGCCCCCAGCGCCACGCGCTGCAGCGTCGCGGGGCGGTGGCCGAAGGTGAACATCTGCTCGCGCGTCAGCGTCACCCGCACAGAGCGCTTCAGCTCCCGCGCCGCGAGGACGGCGAGGAACAGCTGGTACTGCGGGCGCAGCCCCGAGCCGAAGGCCCCGCCGACGAAGGGCGAGCGGACCCGCACCTGCTCCTTCGGCAGGTCGAACACGTTGCAGACGTAGGTCTGGCTGTTCAGCACGCCCTGCGTCTTGTCGTAGATGGTGAGGGTGCCGTCGTCCTCGTGGATGACCGTGGACGCGTGCGGCTCCATCGGGTTGTGGTGCTCGACGGGCGTCTCGTACTCCGCGTCGACCTTCACCGCGGCCTTGTCGAGCGCCTTGTCCGCGTGCCCCCATGGCTTCGGCGGCGGCTCGAAGCCGTCCTTGCCCTGGCGAGGGGCGTACGCCTTCTTCCGCTGGGCGCGCAGGTCCGTCTCGTGGGAGTCCGGCTTGTACTCGATGCGCACGAGCGAGGCCGCGTGGCGGGCGAGCTCGAACGTCTCCGCCACCACCAGTGCGACGGGCTGCCCGCTGTAGACGACCTTGTCGTTGTGCAGCGGCCGGAACGGCGAGCCCGAGGGAGCATCGTCGTCGCGGTACTTGCGGTCGAACCAGGGCAGGCTCGGGCGATTCTCGTGGGTGAAGACCCGCAGCACGCCCGGCAGCCGCAGGGCCTCGCTCGCGTCTATCGACTTGATGCGCCCGCGGGCGATGGTGCTCGACACCACCTGCCCGTAGAGGAGGCCGGGCACGTTGAACTCGCCGGCGTACCGGGCCTCGCCGGTCACCTTGGCGCGGCCATCCACGCGGTTGACGGGCCGGCCGAGCTGCGTCGAAGGCGTCGTCATGGCTGTCCCTCCCGTCCCGCGGCCTCTTCCAGGGCCCGCACCACGCTGCGCTTCGCCAGCTCGATCTTGAAGGTGTTGTGCCCGAAGCCCTTCGCGCCGCGGACCAGCGCGTCGGCCACGGCCTGGAAGTGCTCCCGCGTGGCGGGCTTGCCCGTCAGCAGCGCCTCCGCCTCCGGGTTCCTCCAGGGCTTGTGCGCGACGCCGCCGAGGGCAACGCGAGCCGACCGGACGTGGCCGCCGTCCAGCGTGAGCGCCGCGGCCACCGACACCAGCGCGAAGGCATAGGACGCGCGGTCCCGGACCTTGAGGTAGGTGGAGTGCGCGGCGAAGCCCTCCGGCGGCAGCTCCACGGCGGTGATGAGCTCGTCGGGCTTCAGGTTCGTGTCCAGCTGCGGCGTGTCCCCGGGCAGCCGGTGGAAGTCGGCGAAGGGAATGGCGCGCTCGCCGTCCTTCCCCGTCACCCGGACCACGGCTTCCAGCGCCGCCAGCGCCACGCACATGTCCGAGGGGTGCGTGGCGATGCACTGCTCGCTCGTCCCGAGGATGGCGTGGATGCGGTTGAAGCCCGTCTTCGCGCCACAGCCGGAGCCCGGCTCCCGTTTGTTGCAGGGCGTGCCCACGTCGTAGAAGTAGTAGCAGCGCGTACGCTGCAGCAGGTTGCCGCCCGTCGTCGCCATGTTGCGAAGCTGCGGCGAGGCACCGGCGAGGATGGCCTTCGACAGCAGCGGGTAGCGCCGCTTCACCTCCGCGTTCCAGGCCACCTCGGAGTTGGTGACGAGCGCGCCGATGCGCAGCCCGCCGTCCGGCGTGTCCTCGATTCCCTTCAAGGGCAGCCGGGTGATGTCCACCACGTGGCTCGGGTGGGTGACGTGCTCCTTCATCAAGTCGAGGAGGTTGGTGCCGCCGCCGATGAACCGGGCCGTGGGGTGGGCCGAGACGACGTCCACGGCCTCCCGGGCGTCGCGGGCTCGCACGTAGGAGAAGCGGTTCATGTCCCCTCCCCCTTCGCGGACGTCCGCCGCGCCTGCTGGATGGCGGCCAGGATGTGGGGATAGGCGCCGCAGCGGCAGAGGTTGCCGCTCATCTGCTCGCGGATGTCGTCATCCGTGCGGGCGTGGCCCTCGGCCAGCATCCCCACGGCGGAGCAGATCTGCCCGGGGGTGCAGTAGCCACACTGGAAGGCATCCTGCTCGATGAAGGCCTCCTGCACCGGGTGCAGGGCGTCACCGCGCGCGAGGCCTTCCACCGTCGTCACCTCGCAGCCGTCCTTCATGATGGCCAGGGTGAGACAGGAGTTGATGCGCTGACCGTCGACCAGGACGGTGCAGGCGCCGCACTGCCCGTGGTCGCACCCCTTCTTGGTGCCGGTCAGGTCGAGCGTCTCGCGCAGCAGGTCGAGCAGCGTGGTCCATGGCGCCACGTCCAGCTGCTTCTCCGCGCCGTTGACGCGGAGGGAGAGCCGCTGCTTCGTGGGCTCCTCCGGCGGGGCGACTCCCCCCACCGTACTCCCTTCCGAGCGCTTCATGCGTGCACCGTCCCGGGTCGTTCCACCATTGGCTCCGGTGGATAAGACGCGGGGCCGGTCTGGGGTACCCGGGAAGCAGCGCACCGTTCCCTTGCGGACCGAAACAGCAACCGAGTGACGGATAGGAGACCGTTCTATTTTCGCTTCGACTTCGCAGCAGCCTTCGCCTTCGGCGCGGACTTCTTCTTCGCGGCCGGCCCGCGCTTCGGCTTCGGGGCGGCCTCCAGCAGCTCCTCGCGGAACAGCAGCTCCCACTGCTTTCCGTCATGGAGGATGGCCTGCCCTCCACTGGCGATCAGCAGGTGCTTCCCATCCAGGCTGACATCGAGCCGCGGATGGCCGTACTCCATGTTGCTGATGGGATTCGTGTCCACCTGCCGCACCGGCGCGAGCCGGCCCTTGCCATCCAGCTTCCACAAGCCGTGCCCCGTGGAGCCGCAGTACAGGGTGTCCGCGAACCAGACGCTGTCGACGAAGCGGTCGAAACCTCCGAAGGCCCCCTGCTGCACCTGCTTCCAGGTGCCTTCCCGCCCCGCCCACACCGTGCCGTCCTGGCCGGTGATGTAGACCTTGCCGTCGCCGGCGCAGCAGACGGTGTCGAGCCTCAGGTCACTGGGGAACTTGACCTGACTCCAGCGCTTCCCACCGTAATGCCAGACATCTCCGGAGCCGCCCACCGCGTACATGTCATCGGGCGAGAAGGCACTGAGGTCCTTGAAGCCCATGTTCTGCGCGCTGCTCGCCCCCGGCTCGAGCTTCATCGGGAAGGGTACCCCTTCCGGGGTATTGGCCAGGGGCTTCCAGCGCCCGACGCCCTCGCGCAAGAACAGCTGGCGCTCGGTGGCGAGCGCATAGACCCGGTCGCCCACGCGCTTCAGGGCCTGGATGGACGAGCGCATGTCGCGCTGGATGAGGTGGTTGTTCGGCCAGGGACTGAGCAGCCGGTCCTCGTTCCGCTCGTCACCGTCCAACAGCGAGTAGACCTGCCCACGGACGTCGACGGCGAGAAAGCCGGGTGCGGGCGCCGTCACCACCGCCGTGGAGGGGTACGAGAGGCTGTCGAACTCCGCGAAGTAGAAGCGCCGCTCGAGGGGCTGCTCCAGGGCACACGAGACGAAGCGCGTCCGGGGAAGGGCCTCGTCGAGGCCGTCCTCATCATCGTCCGGCAACGAGGTCAGCGCGAAGTAGAGACGTTCCCGGTCTTCAATCGCGCAGTCCGTCACCTGGAAGCCGCCGAAGAAGTCATCCCAGGTCTTCCGGTCGAGAATCATCGAGCCTCCTGTCTCCGCCAACCGTCCGCACGCACGAATGAAGGAACGACGCGTCCACTCCCGGCTTCTTGCATGGGATTCACACGGCGGTTCATTCAAGCGAGGCCATCGAGGAAGCGGAGCACCCGTTCCCTGAGCAGCCTGGCGGCGTGCTCGTCGTAGCTCGAGAGGCTGTTGTCGGCGAACAGGTGTTGCTGGCCCGGGTAGAGGAACAGCTCGGCGTTCGGGGTCGTCTGGACGAGCGCGCGGGCGGCGTCGAGGTCGCCTTCGTTGACGAAGAACGTGTCGGCCTCCATCCCGTGGACCTGGACCGGGACGCGCTGGGGCCATGCTCCGCCGAACTCGGAGGTCGGCACGCACGCATGGAACAACAGCGCTCCCTTCGCTCCGGCGCGCGTTTGGGCCAGCATCTGTGCTGGCAGGACGCCGAGCGAGAACCCGGCGTAGACGAGCTCGCCCGGCAGCCCTTCGGCGGCGGCCCGTCCGCGCTCGATGAGCGAGCCGAACCCGACTTCCTGGGCATAGGCCACTCCTTCCTCGATGCCGCCGAAGACCCGGCCCTCGAACAGGTCCGGGACGTGGACGATGTGCCCGGCACGCCTGAGCGTCTCGGCGAAGTCTCGGACACCGGGCGTCAGCCCGAGGGCGTGATGGAACAACAAGACCTGCGTCATCGCGTCCCCTGCCCTTCGACGAGTGCCGCGAGCTTGTCGAGTGACATCCGCCAGCCGGTCTCGTTGTCGGCGGGCGACAGGGCGGGCGGAAGGTCATCGTGCACGGCGACGACCTCGGTGCCACCGTCCGCATCGCTGAGGGAGAACGTAATCGTCATCTCGCCCTGCATCTCGGGATTGGCGGTCTCGAACTCGACCACCTCGACGACCTGCTCGTCCGGTACGAGCTTCACGAAGCGGCCGTGGTACGTGTCGGTATTCGCGGTGGTCTTCCCGGTGTCCGTCGGGGCGTCGTACGTGAGGGAGATACGGAACGCCCCTCCTTCGCGAGGCTCGAACGCGTGCACGTGGCTGGTCATTCCGTCCGGCACCATCCACGTCGTGACAGCGTGTGCATCCAGAATCGCGCGGTAGACCTTCGCGCGAGGCGCCTTCATGCGGCGGCTGACTCGAGTCGAGTTCATGCCCGGACAATATCGAAGTGGAAGGACCGTGCCGGACCGAGCGGCGCGCCCCGCGCGATTTCGTGGCCCGGAGGTGCAAGTTTCCGATCCATGTGGCGTCACTCCGCTACAACGCCAGGGGGTCGAAGCAGGCCCTCGCCGGAGCACACCATGGGTCAGAAGAACAAGCCGTCAGCGCTCGGAGGACTGGCCGCGGCCTTGCAGAAAGCCGGGCTCGCCACGAAGGAGCAGGTCGAGCAGACCGAGGCCGAGAAGAGGGAGCGCGACCTGAAGGCCTACCGCGCTTCGCTGGGCCTCACCGAGCCCGCCGCCAAAAGCGCGGCCAGCTACCGGGAGCAGGTGGACGCGATCAACGCCTGGTTCGCCGAGCAGCTCCGCCGTGCGCCGGACCTCATGGCACGTCTGACGGGCGAGCGGGCCCTGGCCCTCGCCATCCAGGGCACTCCGGCGACACCCGAGGCGGTGCGCGCGGTCGAGTTGGCACTGGGGTTCCCCCTGCCTCCGTCCTTCGCCGCCTTTCTTCTCGAGGTGGGCTCGGTGGCCTTCCTCGGCCCTTGGAGCGACGCCACGACTCGCGTGGAGGACCTGGCCGCCGCCAGTGCTTCGCTCGAAGCGGATGTCACCCTGACCGCGGAGCGCTTCGCCCGGGCCGCCGAGGGCGCTGGCGTCACGCTCGACCTGAACGCGCCCCGCCGGCTGCTGCACGTTTCCGAGGACAGGGGCGGAGAGCCGGTCTTCGCGCTCTGTGCGCGGCGTGATGCTTCCGGAGAAGCCCCCGTGTTCATGCGGTTCCACGACGAGCCCGATGCGCTGTACGACCCGTCCGCCGACTTCCGGCAATGGTTCAGCGCGCGCCTCGCTCGCTTCCAAGAGGAACTCCAGCAGTGGCTCGCCCGTGGAGCGCCACTCTGAGGGTGACGCTCGCGGGCATCAACCGCCCCAGATGAACTCGAGGCTCAGCTCGATGGACTCGAAGGGCTCGACGCGGACGTAGCCGCCGCCGGAGTACGTGGCGAGCAGCGCGTACTCCGCGCCCTCCAGCCGGAACACCTCCAGCGTGCGCGCCCTGGGGTCCATCAGCCAGACGTGCCGCACGCCCTCTCGTGCGTAGATGGGAAGCTTCTCCTGACGGTCCAGCGCCTTCGTGGAGGGAGAGAGCACCTCGCAGACCCAGTCCGGAACCACCGTGAACGCCACGACGTCTCGCGCGTTGGGCAGCCGCTCGCGATGCCAGCCGGCCAGGTCGGGCACCAGCACGTCTTCGCCCAGGTGCAGCTCCGGCTCATCCAGGATGACCCATCCTCCGGGGCCTCCCTGGCCCGCGACGAAAGGCGCTACCAGTACGCCGCCCAGGTAGGAGCCCGCGACAGCATGCGCCCCAGCCGGCCTGGGACTGGCGTGCAGGACGCCGCCAATCAGCTCCCCGACCACGTTGTCGGGAAGTGCCACCAGGTCCGCATATGTGGCCGGTTTCCGTTCCATGACCGCCTCATGTTCCCCGCCGCCCATCTCCAGTTCCATGAGGCGGACATAGCAACCGGGTCTGACGTGCCAGGGCGGTAAGCCACTGGCCACCCTGAAAGGTTGGCTCCGAAGGCGCGCGAAAGCAACCCCTCGGCCTGCTCACGGCGTCCGCCGGAACTCGGTGACCCAGTTCGTCTCCCAGGTCTTCCCGCCATCGGGCGAGAAGGCCTGTTCCCAGCGGGCGGACGTCGGTGTGATGTTGGACCAGATGACGCGCACACGGATGGGTCTGCCCCGAAGCGTGTCATCGGCGTAGAAGGTCCCGACGCCCTTCTCGAATCGGCCCTTCAGCGGCGGGTCGAGCCTGCCGGCGGGATTGCGGCCGTCAAGCCCCCAGATGGCCCATTGCCCGGTCCTCGCGTCGTAGGCGCTCAGCCCGACGCCGTGGACTCGTCCCTCCGGCATGTCGAACACACTGTCGTCCACGTTCGCATGGCCGTTCATCAGCAGGCGGAAGTCGAAGGTGCCGCCGAACTCCTCCCACTCGGTGCACCCCGTCAGCCGCTCCTTCAGGCGGCGGTGGTGGGCCGTCCACGTGCCGACGAGCGCATCGAAGGCGTGCAGCCCGCTCAGGTCCGCGGCGGGCGCGGACTTCGGAGTGTCCTGCGAGGCGTGGCCTGGAAATGAAATCCCGATGGCGGTGGCCAGGAGGACCGCGCCGAGCCCGCGACGGAAGCATCTCATGCGAGGGTTCCCTTTCGACTGCTGACGGAGTGGATGGCCCGCCGCACGACCTCCAGACCGGAGCGCATGGCGGCCCGCGTGGCGCCCGCGAAGCCGAAGACGAGCCCTCCTCGGCCAGTGGCGCCGTACCGGGAGAGCGGATGGACCTCGACGCCCGAGAGGGCGCACTCCGCGGCCACCGCGCGGTCGTCCACGTGCCGCGCCTTGAAGAGCCCCGCGACGTGCATCCCCGCCCTCGCCGGCCCGAAGTCCAGGCTGTCCGCGAGGACTCGCGCTTCCTCCAGGAAGGCCCGCCGCCGTTCATCGTAGATGGCGCGGGTCTTCCGCAGATGGCGCGCCAGGTGTCCCTCCTGGATGAACGCCGCGAGCGCTCCCTGGGTGAGCAGGGCCGTGTGGCCGTCCGCGACGTGCTTCGCGTCGACGAACGCGCCGACGAGCGGCTCGGGCACGATGGCGTAGGCGAGCCTCAGGCCCGGGAAGAGAATCTTGTTGAAGCTGCCCACGTAGATGACGCGCCCTTCCCCATCCATCCCCTGTAGGGACGCAATCGGGCGCCCCTCGTAGCGGTAGTCGCCGTCGTAGTCGTCCTCGATGACGTAGGCGTCCGCCTCCCGGGCCCAGCCGAGCAGCGCCTTCCTGCGCTCGAGCGACATCTCGTGGCCCAGCGGGTACTGGTGCGCCGGGGTGACGTACGCCAGGCGCGCGCGGGGCTCCAGCCGCTGGCCGGCCGCAACGTCGAGGCCCTGCTCGTCGACGGGCACGCCCACGACCTTCACCCCCGCCGCGCGCAAGCAGTGCTGGACCGGCGGATATCCCGGTACCTCGACCCAGGCGCCCTCTCCGGGGTCCGCGAGCGCCCTTCCGGCGAGCTCCACGGCCTGCTGCGTGCTCGTGACGACGACCACCTGCTCGGGCGAACAGCGCACCGCCCGCATCGCCGAGGCATGCGCGGCGATGGCCTCGCGCAGGGCCGGCAGGCCGTTGCTCGCACCGTAGGCCCAGTACGTGCTGCCAGGCCGTGCCGCCTCACGGCTCAGGAGGCGGCTCCAGACCTCGCGTGGAAACAGATGGAACGGCGGGAGCGAGGGGGTGAACGGGACGGCCCTGGCGGGTTGATAGTGGCCGGGATACCCGCGCAGCGCCTTCGCGCGCTGCGACACGCGGCGTTCCGACGCGTCCGCCGCTGACGAGGCGCTGGGCTTCGGCGGCAGCGGAGGCGCGTCATGCTCGGGAAGACTCGGGGCGACGAAGCTGCCAGCGCCCCGGCGCCGGACGATGTAGCCCTCGGCGACCAGTTGGCTGAGCGCCCCGTCCACGGTGTTCCTCGCCACGCCGAAGTCCTTCGCGAGCATCCGGCTCGAGGGCAGGCGTGCGTTCAGCACGAGCGCCCCACTCCGGATGGCGGTGCGGATGCGGTCGCAGATGCGCACGGACGCGGACTGGCTCCGCGCAACATCGAGCCCCATGACATCGACAGAGAAGAGGGAACGCGCGTTTCGGGCCATTCCCCTCCGAGGTTAGCCCTTCACCCGGGTGTGCTCCATGATCCAGTTCGTCTCCCATGTCTTGCCGTCGAGGGAGAACGCCTGCTGCCAGCGTGCTGCGTCCGGCCCGAGGCGCGTCCACTGGAACACGGCCTTGATGGGCCGGCCCTCGTCCGTGTCGTCGCCGTAGAACTCGCCACGATCGCCCGTGAAGCCGCCCACAACGGGGGGAAGCAGCTCGCCGATCCTGCTGTTGATCCAGTAGAGGGACCACTGGCGCTTCTCGACGCTGAAGGTGCGGAGCGTCATCCCGGACCAGCCCTTCGTCGGGAAGACCGCCTCGTCGATGTTGACGATGCCGCCCATGTGGCTCCTGCAGTGGGCCGTGCTCGGAAAGACATCCCAGTCGTTGCTGCCGACCCAGCGCTTCTTCAGGCGCCGGTTGACGATCGACCAGGTGCCGACGAGGAAGTCGAAGTCACGGACGTCGCCGGTGGGCAGCTTGATGCCGGAGGAGGCATTGCCACTGGCGGGGCTCCGAGGACTGGCGGCGCCGGAGAGGCTCGGGAGGGACAGCAGGGACATGGCGCCGGCGCCCGAGAGGGCGTGGGTGAGAAGCTTCCGGCGGGGAGGAGAAAGGGGGCGGGGCATCCAGGCACGCTCGCTGAAGGAAAAGTGTACCGGATCAAGATGCGCGCGGCGCGCGGAGGCGAGAAGGGCCACTTACGCGGGGAGCACTGAGCCACTCGGTTGCGCTCGTGTCGAAGGCGTTGACCCGAAACGCGGGCCGCGTCGCTCTTTCTTGGCGGCACCTCTCCGTTTCCGAAAGGCAACCCCCCATGCCGCAGCCGAGTCCCCTCCTCCGGGCGGGCACCACCGCCCTCGTGGCGCTCGCCACCCTGCTGATGACCCTGCTCCCCACGCCGGCCTCCGCGGCGGACCGTGGGGAGTGGGCGCCCTACGTCGCCTACACCGCGGGCGACATCGCCTCCTACGCGGGCAGGTCCTATGACTGCCGCCAGTCCCACACGTCCCTGCCGGGCTGGGAGCCGCCCAATGTCCTGGCGCTGTGGCTGGAGCGCTCGGGCCCGCCGCCCGTGGATACCCAGCCGCCCTCCGCGCCCTCGCAGCTCACGTCCCCGGCCAAGACGTACAACAGCGTCTCGCTGGCGTGGGCCGCGTCCACCGACAACGTCGGCGTCACGGGTTATGAGGTCTTCGTCGGCGCCGGTACCACTCCGGCCGCCACCACCTCCGGCGCCACCAGTGCCACCGTGACGGGCCTCCAGGCGAACACCACGTACACCTTCACCGTGAAGGCCCGCGACGCCGCTGGCAACCGCTCCGCGGCCAGCGCGGCGTTCAGTACCACGACGCCCTCCCAGCC
>NZ_JABBJJ010000163.1 GCF_012933655.1 Pyxidicoccus fallax
CCCGCCCACCCGTACCTACCGCGTCCGCCAGAATCTGGAGGAACCCGCCCGGGGCGGCCCCCAGATCGAGCACCACATGGCCCTTCTTGACCATGGGGAAACGCTTGATGAGCTCGTCGACCTTGAAAGCCGAGCGAGCACGCAGCCCCTCTTGCTTGGCTTTCTGGAAATAGTGGTCTTTAGGACGGTAGGGCTTGCCCATGTCGGAGGGGCTCCCTACCATCCGCTACTGTCTTCGGGAAGCCGGAGCGGTCGCGGGTGTCCAGCCCCGCGCAGTGGCGAGTCCGGAGGAAGCGAGAAATGGGCACCCGGAGCGTGACGGTGGCGTTGGGCCTCTCCCTGCTGTTCGCGGGGGCGGCGGGGTATTGCTACACGCGCTCGGACGCGCTCCAGGTGCAGGGCCAGTGGCTGATGGAGCGCGGCACGGCCCAGGCCGAGGAGTACGCCACCCGGCTGAACGCCACGGCGGCGGACGCGCAGCTGAAGACCTTCGCGGAGCGCCGGGCGGTGCTGGAGCGGGCCCACCGGTGGCATCGCGGAATGATGCTCGGCGTGCTGGCGGCGGTGCTGTCCGCCGTGTGCGCGTACATGCTGTTCCTGCTCAAGCGCCTGGATGACCAGCTGGTGGACGCCATGGGCGAGCTGCGCCCGTCGTCGCCGCCGGAGCCTGTCTCCTCGGAGCGCGCCCCGGCGCTCGTCTCCAGCGCGCAGCGCTGAGGGCTCGCCGCGCGCGAGTCCGCGCTGGCAGAATGGGTGTCCCTTCCCTTCTTCCGGAGGTGACCATGCCCGGCTGCGCGCATTGCGGACGCCCGCTCGACATCATCGCCAACCAGGTGGGACGGCGGGACGCGTGTCCGCACTGTGGCGAGGACGTGCGCTCGTGTCGTAACTGCCGGCACTTCGACCCGGGCGTGGCGAAGGAGTGCAAGGAGCCCTTCGCGGAGGTGCCCAAGGACAAGGACGGCGCCAACTTCTGCGAGCTGTTCCAGATTGGCGAAGGCGGCCTCCACGTGAAGGAGAGCCGCGACGCGCTGATGAGCGCCGCGGAGGCGCTGTTCCGGAAGAAGTGAGCCGTCACTTCGACGGTGCCATCTTCGGATACTTCGCCAGGCGCACGTGGACGCGGCCACAGGCGTGGCACTGGAACACGTTGAAGCTCATGTAGGGCAGGCGGTCCGCGCGCACGTCCTCCAGCGCCCGGCGCAGCATCCCCTCGTAGCGAGCGTCATCCAGCGTCTCCAGGGTGAGCGGCCGACGACGCCACTCCCATGCCGTCAGCTCCGCGGCCGTGGGATTGACCAGCGTCAGCACCGCGAGGCGCCGGCAGCAGACGGGCCACCTGTCGGGCGGCCACTCCGCGCCCACCTCGTGCGTCTCGCGCAGGCGGGCCTGCTGCTCCTCCAGGGAGCCCTCGGGGGGCACGGGCTCCTCGGGAGGCACGGGCATCACGGGCGCGCGTGCGAACAACTCCGGTGTCACCGGGATGGCCCTGGCGCTGTCCTCACCGCGTCCAAAGATGTCCCCCCCCGCGCGCTCATCCTCGAAGATGAAGCGCGACCACTGGCGGCGCTGCCTCCAGACACGGCCCGCCACCCAGGCATGGGGTGAGGGCTCATCGAGCTCCGGCTCGGTGATGCGCCACGGCTCCCGTGGCTTCGATTCGTCGTCCCGCATGGGTCTTTCCCTCAGCGTGCCCCACCCGGCCCCACGGCCACGGCCGAGCCGAGGAACGGGAGCACGCTGGAGAAGCCCTCGGGCGTCAGGGGGACGGGAGAGGGCCCAACCTGGCCCCACTGGGTGATGCCGTGGGGCAGCAGGTGCCGCAGGTCGTAGCGCTGGCCGTCGAGCTCGAACTCCGCGCTCCAGACGAGCCGGGCCGTGAAGACGTTGAGCGATAGCGCCCGCTGCGTGGAGGGCTCGATGCTGAACGCGCCGCCCACGACGACGCTGGCACGGCGGAAGGTGGCGATGGGCGTGCCGTCCGAGAACGAGTCCGGAAGGTAGAACGACGAGCGCGCGTGCTTCTCGCCCTTGAGGTACAGCGTGAAGTCGCCCACGGGGTCCAGGCTCAGCGACAGGCCGCCGTTGGTGATTTTGTCCGGCTTGAAGAGCGCGGAGCGGAACGTGAGCCGCGCCGTGGCCTCACTCTTGACCTTGGGGTCCGTGAAGAGCGAGCCGGTGATTCCCTCCAGGTGGAGGAAGTAGCCCAGGTCCTGCACCGTCTTGCCATCGGACGACACGTAGAAGCGCCCCGTCACGTACCAGGCCACGCTCGCGGGCATCAGCGGTGTCATCGGGTCCTCCCCCTTCACGGGTCCGGTCCCCACTCTACCCGCCCCGCGGGAACAAAGGGACGGGAGCCTGACGCCCCCGTCCCCGTGACTTCAGCCCGCGCCGTCAGCTCACTGGAGGAACGGCGTGTTCTCCGCGAAGTACTCGTGGTTGTCCGCGTTATCCAGCGCCTGGGTCGGGCTGGAGATGGCCAGCGACTTCGCGCCGCTCTGGCCGTAGACGTGGTCGTCCGTGCCCGCCACCGCGTTGAAGTGGCTCAGCTCGTGGATGAGCGTGCCGCCCTTGGAGTCGGTGCCCGTCATCGGCGCGGACCAGAACGCCTTGCACACGTAGATCTTGTACGGCTGCGCCGGGTACACGTAGGCGTAGTAGGTCTTCTTGCAGCCGCAGTCGATGGTGATGGGCTTCGTGTCGAGCGCGTCCTTGATGGCCACGAAGTGCGTCTTCGCGGTGTTCCACCCGGTCGACGAGAAGGCGCCGAACCACGTGGTGTAGCGCGGCGTGCCCGAGGGCGTGCCGTTGAGGTAGCTCACCGAGTCGTTCGCCATGGTGGTGGCGGCGTTGAGCGCCTGCAGCGCGGTGGACTGCTGCGTGGTGTCGCACTTGCTGTACGTCACCGCGCCCAGCGTGACGGTGCCGCCCGGGGCCGCCGCGGCCTCGCGCTGGACGTTCTCCCGGCCCTCCACCCACAGCTCCACGTCGTTGGAGCGGAACGCCGCCACCGCGCCGCCGTGCAGCTCCGCCGCGTAGCGCACGCGGTAGCTGCCCGTGCGCGACAGGTCATAGAAGTCCGACAGCGACACCGTGCGCGTGAGGCTCTCGCCCGGCGCCAGCGTGAGGTGGTCCGCCGCCGTGGGCGCGGGGCGCTTGTAGTGCGGGCCCTGGAACGCCACCGGCTGGCCGTCCACCGTCACGTCGAACAGCGCCTCCTCCACGTCCTCCACCGGCGTGTGCCACTTGAGCAGCCGCGCCGCCCTGGCTCCGTCGTTGCGCAGCGTGACGGTGACGCGCACGTCCTCCTCGGCGCTCAGCGCCGCCTTCGGCACCGACAGGCTCACGGAGATGTTGCCCGCCTCGGCCGCCACGTCCGGCGCGGCCACCTGCGAGTCACCTCCCGACTGCGCGGAGTCCTCGGGCGCGGCGCACGCGCCCAGCAGGGACGCGCCGACCAGCCACCCGGCCAGCCAGCGGGAGGAAACACGGGGATGCTTGCTCATTTGGGGCTTCCTTGTGTGAGGAGGAGGCCCGGTCGCGGCGGGGACACGCCCGGGTCCGCTCCCCAAGAGCAAGGCCCACGCCAGCTTCCACCCCGCGAGGAAACGCGGGGTTGGCGCGCCTGCACCCGTCACCCTGGTGCATCAGCACTCCAGGCCCGTCGCAAAGGAATCTTGCAAACCCACGTGCCCGGCGACGAATCCCCAGCCATCCCGGGCACTTGCCGCGAGCCCGGGGTGATCTGGAACAGGGCAGGCGCCGTTCCACGAATGCAACACGCCGCGCTAGAACCCGTGCCCATGCACAAGAACCTCCTCGCCGTCGCCCTCCTCTGCTTCTCGGCCATGGGCTGCGTCACCGCCCCGGCCACCGCGTGGGTCGTTCCCAAGGAGCGGGCCACCGAGTGCCGGAAGATCTGCACGGACCTCGACATGCGGATGAGCGCCCTGGTCATCATCCACAGCAACGCCGGCTGCGTCTGCGAGCCTCGCGAGGAGGAAGGAGCACCCGTCGCGAAGACGTCGGGCGCTTCGGCCGCGGCGGCGAGCGCCGCCATCCAGGCCATCGAGGAGGAGCAGGCGCAGGCGTCGCAGCAGCACTCCCAGAACTCGGCGCACTCGAGCGGGGCCGGGTACCAGCCGCCCGGCGGTGGCTACCGGCCGCCCGGCGGTCCCTACTGACGCCCATCACCTCGGAAGCCGCGCCAGACGCCGCGGCTCCCGGGAGGACACACGGCTCAGAAGCCGTAGAGCTTCGAGAGAATCTCCTTCATCACCTCGGAGGTGCCACCGCCGATGGTGATGAGGCGCACGTCGCGCCACATGCGGGCGATGGGCGTCTCCTCGACGTAGCCCATGCCGCCGTAGAACTGCTGGCAGTCGTAGGCCACGCGCTGGGCCAGGTCTCCGGCGAACAGCTTCGCCATGGAGATCTCCTTCACCGCGGGGACCTCCTTCCGGTCGAACACGTCCACCGCGTGGTAGGTGAGCCGCTTGGCCGCTTCAATCGCCGTCAGGTGCTCCACGAACTTGTGGCGCCACACCTGGAACTTCAGCAGCGGCCGGCCGAACGCCTCGCGCTCGTTACCGTAGCGGATGGAGTCCTCCACCATGCGCTCCATGCCGGCCACGGTGGTGATGGCCCCCACCAGGCGCTCGCCCTGGAAGTTGGTCATGATGGAGTAGAAGCCCTCGTTCTCCTCGCCCAGCACGTAGCGGGCGGGAATGCGGCAGTCCTCGAAGTAGAGGACGGCCGTGTCCGAGGACAGGTTGCCCACCTTGTCCAGCTTCTTGGAGACGCTGAAGCCCTTCACGTCCGTGGGGAACGTCACCAGGGAGATGCCGCTGTAGCCCGCCCCGCCCGTGCGCACCGCCAGGGTGATGAAGTCCGCGCGGGTGCCGTTCGTAATCCACATCTTCGAGCCGTTGATGACGTAGTCATCCCCGTCCCGGCGCGCCGTCGTCTTGATGTTGGCCACGTCCGAGCCCGCGCCCGGCTCGCTCACGCCCAGCGCGGCGATCTTCTCGCCCTTGAGCGCCGGCTCGAGGAACTCGCGCTTCTGCTCGTCCGTTCCAACCTCGTTGATGATGGGCGTGGCCATCTGGCTCTGCACCAGCAGCGCCATGTTGACGCCCGCGTTGTAGCTGCGCGCCAGCTCCTCCGCGAACGCCGTCACGTACCAGTAGTCCAGCCCGCTGCCGCCGTACTTCGGGTCGTGGTTGATGCCCAGGAAGCCCAGCTCCCCGCACTTCTTGAACAGCTCCTTCGGGAAGATGCCCGCCCGGTCCCACTCCAGGCTGTGCGGCGCCATCTCCTTCTCGACGAAGGCTCGCACCGACTTACGGAAGGCCTCGTGCTCCTCGGTGAACGGATTGGGCATGTGCGCTCCTGACCTCGGGTCAATATTGATTCTCGAATCAATAACAGGGGCTCTCGGAGGCCACAAGCACCGCAAATGTCAGTTTCCCGAGCGCCGGCCGTCGGGGCAGCCCTCCCCCAAGGCCCCTTCA
The DNA here is from genome assembly GCF_012933655.1 of Pyxidicoccus fallax. Classification (GTDB taxonomy): domain Bacteria; phylum Myxococcota; class Myxococcia; order Myxococcales; family Myxococcaceae; genus Myxococcus; species Myxococcus fallax. The sequence goes on from NZ_JABBJJ010000163.1 coordinate 5,517, forward strand.
TTCTTCCCTGCCAGCTCGGCAAGCAGGCGTTAAACACCCCCCGAGGCGAGATAGTCCGTGTTGCGGAGTATCTTCTTGACAGACAGTAGAGAGCCTGTAGTTTCCGGGCCGCAGACTTTCCAAGCAGAAGCTGACGGGACCCATGCTCGGAGCCGGGGTCCGAGGACAGCAGGAGCAGGACGATCGTGATTCGACGCATGTGGATGGCCGCGGTGGTGTCGGCGGTGGTGGTGACGGGGTGCAGCAAGGGCAATGACAAGCCGGCCCTTCCGGCGGTGGATCAGGCCTCCTCGGCCATGGGCGTGAAGGCCATCGCCCCCGCGACGGAGCTGAACGCGAACATCACCCGCGTGACGGGTTCGGTCCGCTCCAAGCACGAGGCGACGCTGGGGCCCCAGGCGACGGGCACCATCGCCAAGATGAACGTGAAGGTGGGCGACAAGGTGAAGAAGGGCCAGGTGCTGGCCCAGCTCGACGCCTCCAACGTCGCCATCGGCGTGGAGCAGGCGCGCGCGGTGAAGATGGCCGCGGACGCCGGGCTGCAGCTGGCCACCAACAACCTGGAGCGCACCCGCAAGGTGGCGGACGCCGGCGGCGTGGCGGCCAGCGGGCTGGACCAGGCGGAGATCGCCGCCAAGCAGGCCCAGGCCCAGGCGGCCCAGGCCGCCGCCGCGCTGCGCATGGCGGAGGAGAACCTGAGGGACCACTCCATCATCGCGCCCTTCGACGGCATCATCACCTCGCGCACGAAGAACGTGGGTGACTCGGTGGCGATGACGCCCTCCACGCCCGTGTTCACCATCGTGGACACGACGGGCCTGGAGGTCCGCGCGCTGGTGCCCGAGTCCGTGGTGGACAAGGTGAAGCTGGGCACGAAGACGCAGGGCACGGTCAGCCCCAGCGGCATGCGCTTCGAGGTGCAGGTGGCCACGGTGGGCGCGGTGGTGGACACCACCAACCGCACCGTGGAGGTGCTGGCGGACGTGGTGGGCGAGACGGCCTCGCCGCTGCGCCCCGGCTCCCTGGTGGAGCTGGACTTCTCCGGCGCGGGTGAGACCGACGACAAGGGCCTGTTCCTGCCCGCGCAGGCGGTCAGCGCCAACGGCCAGCAGGGCTTCGTGTGGGTGGTGCAGGACGGCACGGTGCGCAAGCGCGACGTGCGCGTCGAGCGCGTGCTGCCCGGTTACGTCCGCGTCCTCCAGGGACTCGCCGCCGAGGAGCGCGTGCTCGCCGACGCGTCCCTCAACGTGAAGGAGGGCACGGCCGTCCGCGTGGTGCAGTGACGCCTGCCCTTCCCTACCGAGATGAGATTGGGAGCTCCTGAATGAGCCCGTTGAAGACCTTCATTACCCGGCCCATCTTCACCGCCATGCTGATGCTGGCGGTGGTGGTGTTCGGCCTCAATGCCTACCCCCGCATCGGCGTGGACCAGTTCCCCGACGTGGACTTCCCCGTCGTCACGGTGACGACGGTGCTCGCGGGCGCCGACCCGGAGACCATCGAGAAGAACGTCTCCGACCCGATGGAGGAGGCGCTCAACACGCTCAACGGCGTGGAGCAGCTGCGCTCCATCAACCTGGAGAGCGTGTCGCAGATCGTCGTCCGCTTCACGCTGGACACCGAGGTGGACGTGGCCGCGCAGGACGTGCGCGACCGCGTGCAGGCCACCCTGAGCAAGCTGCCGACGGAAATCGAGACGCCGGTGGTCGAGAAGTTCGACATCGGCGCGGCGCCCATCATGACGCTGTCCCTGTCCGGCTCGCTGCCCATCGAGGAGCTGACTCGCACGGCCGAGGACCTCGTGAAGCCCGCGCTGCAGCGCCAGGAGGGCGTGGGCAGCATCGACGTGGTCGGTGGCCGCGAGCGCGAAATCCAGCTCGTGGTGGACCCGGAGCGGCTGCGGGGCTTCGGTCTGGCCATCAGCGACGTGAGCCAGGCGGTGAAGGCCCAGAACCTGGACGTGCCGGGTGGCCGCACCATGGACAGCGGCCGTGAGCGCGTGGTGCGCCTCACCTCCGAAGTGAAGAACGTGGAGGAGCTGCGCAACCTCATCATCGCCAGCCCCAACGGCGCCCCGGTGCGCGTGCGCGACGTGGCGGACGTGGTGGACGGCCCCGCGGAGGCGCGCTCGGGCGCGAAGTTCGGCGAGCGCAACGCCGTGGCGCTCGTGGTGAAGAAGCAGTCCGGCTCCAACACCGTGCAGGTGGCCGAGCTCGTCAAGGAGTCGCTGGGTGAGCTGAACACCTCGCTGCCCGAGGGCGTGAAGGTGGAGCAGGTGACGGACAACTCGCGGTTCATCCGCTCGTCCATCGCCGCGGTTCAGTTCGACCTGGTGCTCGGCGGCTTCCTCGCGGTGCTCATCGTGCTCGTGTTCCTGCGCAACCTGAACTCCACGCTGGTGGCGGCCATCGCCCTGCCGGTGTCGGTGATTGGCACGTTCGCGGTGATGGCGGCGCTGGGCTTCACCTTCAACATGATCACGATGCTGGCCCTGACGCTGTCCATCGGCCTGCTCATCGACGACGCCATCGTGGTCATCGAGAACATCGTCCGCCACCTGGAAGAGGGAAAGACGCCCATGGAGGCGGCGATGGAGGGCGCCGGTCAGATTGCCCTCGCCGTGCTCGCGGTGACGCTGGCCATCGTGGCGGTGTTCATCCCCGTGGCCTTCATGGACGGCATGATGGGCAAGTTCTTCTACCAGTTCGGCGTCACGGTGGCCGTGGCGGTGATGATTTCGTACGCCGTGTCCATGACGCTCACGCCGATGCTGTCCTCGCGCATGCTCAGCCACCACGGCTCGCCCACGGGCGTGTCCGCGGCGGTGGAGAAGGTGCTCGTGGGCACGGAGAACGGCTACCGCAAGATTCTCGCGGGCATCCTCAAGCGCCGCGCGCTGACGCTGGTGGTGGCGGTGGGCGTGCTGTTCCTCACCTTCGGCCTGGCGCGCTTCCTGAAGTTCACGTTCATCCCCGAGCAGGACAACGGCAACATCAAGCTGGCGGTGGAGCTGCCCATCGGCTCGACGCTGCAGGAGACGCAGGCGGAGCTGGACGCGCTGTCCGCTCAGGTCGGCGGGCTGCCCGGCATCGCCTCCACCTTCTCCACGGCCGGTGGCGGCGTGCAGGAGGAGGTCCACAAGGGTGAAATCATCGTCAACCTGGTGCCGCTGAAGGAGCGCGGCTTCGGCCAGGGCGAGCTGAAGGTCTACCTGCGCAACTCCATCAAGCCGCGGCCGGGCGTCAACGTCACGGTGCAGGACATCTCGCCGGTGTCCGGCGGCGGCGCGCGCACGCAGGCGGTGCAGTTCAACCTGCGCGGCGACAACTGGCAGGAGCTGATTGCGTCCGCGGAGAAGGTGCGCCAGGAGATGCTGAAGAACCCGGGCCTGGTGGACGTGGACCTCACGTACCGCTCCGGCAAGCCGCAGTACGATGTGCAGGTGGACCGCGAGCGCGCGGCCCAGCTGGGCGTGCCGGCGGCGTCGCTGGGCGCCACGCTGCGCGCCTTCCTCGGCCGCGACAAGTTCGCGGACTACCGCGAGGGCGGCGAGACGTACGAGGTGAAGCTGCGCCTGCCGGAGGCCACGCTGGCGTCCGCGGACGCGCTGGGCAAGCTCACCGTGCGCGCGCCCAACGGGCAGCTGGTAGAGCTGCGCAACCTGGCGAAGATCACCCCGGCCGACGGCCCGGTGCAGATCGACCGCGAGGCGCAGAAGCGGCAGATCACCCTGCTGGCCAACCTCAACAGCGGCTACGCGCTGAGCGACGCCATCAACTTCCTCAACGCCTACGCGGCGAAGGAGCTGCCCAAGACGGTCATCTACGACTTCGAGGGTAACGCGAAGGAGATGGGCAAGTCGGTGGCGGCGTTCGGCTCCGCCCTGCTGCTGGGCATCATCCTCATCTACATGATTCTGGCGGCGCAGTTCGAGAGCCTCATCCACCCGTTCACCATCATGATGTCGCTGCCCTTCGCGCTCATCGGCGCCATTGGCGCGCTGCTCATCACCGGGCAGGCCATGTCGATGTTCGCCCTCATCGGCATCATCATGCTCATGGGTCTGGTGGTGAAGAACGGCATCCTCCTGGTGGACTTCACCCTGCAGCTGCGCGAGCAGGGCAAGACGGCCACCGAGGCGCTGCTGGAGGCGGCTCCGGTCCGTCTGCGGCCCATCCTGATGACGACCATCGCGATGATCGCCGGCATGGTGCCGGTGGCGATTGCCCGCGGCGACGGCGCGGAGACGCGCGCGCCGATGGCCATCACCATCATCGGCGGCCTCATCACCTCCACGTTCCTCACGCTGGCGGTGGTGCCGGTGGTGTACTCGCTGATGGACCAGCTGTCGGAGAAGTTCAAGCGCCGCAAGGGTCCGGGCGTGGCGTCGGGCATGGGTACGCCGCACGCGGTGGGCCCGCATGGTGAGCCGAAGCCTGCGGTGGCCGCCGCCGCCCGGGTGGAGACGGCCTGATGCGGCGGCCGGACGACAGACCGGCCCCGCGCGTGCAACCGCTCGCCGCCGACAGCGAGCAGGAGCAGGACCTCATCGACGAGGGAGGCCTGGCGGAAGAGGGCCTCCCTCCCCAGGTGGACGGCGATGCGTCCACCCCGGAGTCCCGGCGACTGCACGAGCTGGTCATCCAGCTCGGGCGGTACCGCTCGCTGAGGGACCCGCTCCATGGCATCTGCGAGGACAACCAGCTCACCCCCACGCAGGTCCATGCGTTGATGTGGCTGGGGAACGATGGCCCCACGCACGTGGGCCTGCTGGCGCAGCGCATCGGCATCACCAAGAAGACCATCACCGGCGTGGTGGACCGGCTGGAGGCCATGAAGCTGGTGGAGCGCGCGAGGGATGCCGAGGACCGGCGTGCCGTCGTCGCCCGCCTCACCCCGCAGGGCACGGCGCTGTATGACCGGCTCAACCACAGCGTGAATCACGCCATGGGCCGGCTGCTGGACCTGCTGGAGCCCGAGGACCGGGAGGCCCTGTTCGGCCTGCTGGAGCGGGTGCTGAAACGGCTCGCGAGCCGCGCGCAGACGGCATGAGAGGATGAGGCCACGCGCCGGCGGGACACTCCCCGCTGGCGCGTGCGCGTTTCCCCGCCGCCCATGCGCCTCGCCGCTTCCCTCATCGCAGGACTCGTTGCCTCGGCGGGGCCTGTCCTGGCCGCCGAGCGGAGTGCCTTGGCCGGGGCCCCTGCGACCTCGGTGAGCGCTCGGTCTGCCTCCGCGACAGCGAGCCCCTTCTCCACCACGAGGGGCGAGCACGTCCCGTCCGTGATGGGCGCCATGGCCCGTGCCCCCGCGACCTCGGCGAGCGCTCCGCGTTCCCTCGCGAGCGCGCTCCCCTCCCCCGCGCCGCCGCCACGCGGCACGGCCTCACCACCGCAACCCGCCACCACGCCTCCGCCGAAAGAGCCCTCGCTGCTGGCGACGCGGTGCCGCGCCTGGGCCGCGGACCCTCGCAATCCCTGGGCGCTGGCGCATGGCATGGTCCTCGACGGGCGGAACTTCCGCGCGAGCGACGGACGGCTCGCGGCCGAGGTGGTGGTCGCGGACTTCCTGCGCCGAGCGCCGCTCCCCCACGCGCTGGATGCAGCAACGGAGCCTCCAGACAGGTCCCGACCGGGCGCATCCGGGACATCTGCTCTCGGCCTCACAACAGCCCCTCACGACGCGGGCACGCCGGAGCTCGCCAGGGCGACAGCCTCCTCCTTCGCGGCACCACGACATGACGCGGGCATCTCCGTGGCGCGCCGGCCGGGGGACCTCTTCTTCGACGCGTACGCCCCGGACGGCACGCCGGTGGAGCCCCACCCCGCCCTGCACCTCAAGACGCTGCTGCTCGCGGGCTACCCTCCGGACCACCGCTTCCGCACGGCCTGGGGCACGGTGACGCCGCGCGAGCTGGTGGAGGACCTCAAGCGAGACTTCCGCCCCACCCTGGCCTCCTCACCCGAGGGCGCGTGGGCCCTGGACGCGCTGTCCCTCTCCCTGAAGCCCGGCGCCACCTTCCGCGACGGCACGGGCGCCACCGTGCGCTTCGACGCGGTGATGGAGACCGCGCTCGCCACGCTGGAGGCGGCCCAGGCCGAGCTGGCCGCGGGCATGAAGGCCGGCCGCCCCGAGGTGCCCAAGCGCGGCCAGGGCATCTACGCCCACCCCTGTGGCGGGCTGCACTCCTTCCAGGCCGTGGCCGGCTGGGCCCGCCACCCCTCCGTGCGCAAGAAGTGGCGCAAGCGGCTGGACGCGCAGGTGGACGTGCTGCTGTACCGGCTGGACTCGGAGACGCGGCAGTACGAGACGGCCCTCGCCTCCGCTCCCGCGTACCGGCTACCGCTCCTCGTGCAGATGCTGAAGTTCCACGGGCACCTGCTGGAGACGCTCGGGCGCTACCGCGACGACACGGGCTGGCGACCCACCGCGGCCCAGCGCCAGACGGTGGAGCGGGCGCGCATGTATCTGGAGAACACCGTGCGCCGGCTGAAGGAAGCGGGTGCCTTCGACAACCTGGAGTCCCTCGCCGCGAGGCAGCGCCAGCTCGCGCTGGACCTCGTCGGAGACACCTGCCACGCCGCGCACGGCGAGGCGCTGTGGCGCGAGGGCGCGTCCGTCAGCACCCCAGCCGCGCCAGCTCCTCCTCGGTGAAGCCGGCCTCGGCGAGGACCTCGCGCGTGTGCTGGCCCAGCGCGGGGGGCTCGCGCAGGGGCGTCTCCCCCATGCGCAGCGGCGTCAGCAGGTGCGTCACCTTGCGGCCCAGGCGCGCGTCCTCCGCCTCCACGAAGAGGCCCCGGGCCCGCAGCTGCGCGTCCTGGAGCACCTCGTCGCCTTCGGCCACCGGCTCGATGCACAGGTCCGAGCCCTGGAAGCGCTCCTTCCAGTATGCCAGCGGGTGCTCCGCGAACAGGCGCACCAGCTCCGCCTTCACGCGCGCGCCCGCCTCGCCCGGCGCGTACGCGTCCTCCATCAAGTCCATCCGCCCCAGCCGCTCGCACACGCCCGCGAAGAACTTGGGCTCCAGCGCCCCCACCGCCAGCCACCGGTCATCCGCCGTGCGGTACAGGCCGTAGCACGCGTAGCCCCCGTTGAGCGGCTCGCTCCCGCGTTGCAGCGGCGTCCCTTCCACCCCCATGAAGAGCCGCGAGGCCAGGTGCATGTGCAGGAAGGCCAGGGCCCCGTCCGTCATGGACACGTCCACCATGCGCCCCTTCCCCGTGCGCTCGCGCTCGTGCAGCGCGGCGAGGATGCCCACCAGCGCGAAGAGACTCCCCCCGCCAATGTCCCCCATCTGCACGCCCGGGAAGGCCGGCGCCCCACCCGCCTCGCCGCCGTAGCCCAGCAGCCCCGCGCGGGCCACGTAGTTCAAGTCGTGCCCGGCCTTCAGCCGGTCCGGCCCCGACTGCCCGTAGCCGGAGATGGCGCAGTAGATGAGCCGCGGGTTCTCCGCCCGCAGCGCCGCCTCGCCCACGCCCAGCTTGTCCATGACGCCCGGCCGGAAGCTCTCCACCAGCACGTCGTAGTGGCGCACCAGCCGCTTCAGCGCGTCACGCCCCTCGGGCGTCTTGAGGTTGAGCGTCAGCGAGCGCTTGTTGCGGTTGAGGCCATAGAACAGCCCGCTCACGTCGTCGCGCAGGGGCGGCATCTGCCGGACGTAGTCCCCGCCCTCCGGCTCCTCCAGCTTGTCCACGGTGGCCCCCAGGTCCGCCAGCACCAGCGTGGCGTAGGGCCCGGGAAGCAGGCGCGACAAATCCAGCACGCGCAGGCCGGTGAGCGGAAGCGTCGACATGGGGGACTCCTTTGGAGAAACGGCCGGAGGGTGGAAACGACAGCGGCGCGGCCCCCGTCAGGAGGACGCGCCGCGCGCACCGGGGGACGGGGCCAGCTTCCGCCAGCCACCGGCCTCCAAGTGTGAACCGCGACTAGCCCAGCAGCTTCGCCAGCTTCATGGCGAGGCCCATGTCCATGGGCTTGAACTTCAGCTTGCCCTGCATGGCGGCCATCTGCGCGTTCAGCTTCTTCTCGCGAATCTTCACGAAGTCGTCGTTGCTCACCGACACGGTCATCTTCGGCGTGCCCTCGGCGCCCTTCGTCACCCAGTTGTCCGGCTTGGTCAGGTCCACGGTCCACTTGCCACCGTTGTCGCCGGTGATGTCGAAGTGGATGATGGCGTTGATCTCCTTGGCCAGCTCCGGCTTCTGCTTGAGGGCGGCGGGAATCTCGGTCTCGATAATGTCCTGCGCGGTCACGACTCGCTCCTTGGCCTGGTCGTTGATTGGTGAATCAAGACTGGGGGGACCGTAATGTCGGCCCCCAGGTAGGTCAAGACAAGCCGTACACCTTCCGTCAGGCGCTGGTGGACGCGGCGGAGGGGTTCAGCGAGCGGCGCACCATGTCCAACAGGTCGTTGAGCTCGAAGGGCTTGGCCAGGTGCCCCACCGCGCCGATGTCCGCGGCCTTGCTGCCCACGTTCCGGTCCGCGCTGAGGACGATGATGGGGATGGTCGCCACCGCGGGCTTCTGGCGCATGCGCTGGGCGAACTCCCAGCCGTCCATCACCGGCATCATCAGGTCCAACAGGATGAGGTTGGGAGGCTCCGGCTCCAGTCGCTCCAGGGCCTCCTTGCCGTTGCGCGCGCGGCGAATCTCGAAACCCTCGGCCTCCAGAATCTCCGAGAGCGCCTCCAGGATGTCCGGGTCGTCATCGACAACCAGGACGACTGGAGCGCCAGCATGCTGTGTGTTGTGCAGGGTCAGAGCAGTCTCCCTAGGTGCAACACCGGGATTCTTCACCATCCCTCCGCCCGGCGTCGCAAGAAAGTGCACCGGCCCATCCAGGCCGGAGTGCACGTTGCAAAACCGACATTGGCTGCCCACCCTTTCCGTGACCTGCTGGACTGGAGGCGGAAAACGTGGGGAGCCCGAGGGAGATGGGAGCAGGCAGCACCCCGGCGGCACCCGGGCTCGTCCTCATCCCCCGTCAGGGCGGCCCCCGGCTGCTCGGCCGCACGCTCCTCGAGCACCTGGGCCTGGACGAGCTGCCCCCCACGGTGACGTCCATGGACGCGCTGCTCGCCGGGGCGGGCTTCCGGCGCCGCGCCATCCACGGGAACACCTGGGAGCGGGACGGCCGCGCGGTGCTGGCCGGCGAGGAGTTCCTGGAGGACGGGGCGAGGCTGTTGTGGACCTTCCCCGTGCCCTGGGACGAGGCCTCCGTCCGCCGCCATGTTCGCTACCTCGGCATGGCGTCCCACGACTTGCGCGGCGCCCTGGCCAACGTCCGCTCGTACGCGGCCCTGCTGCTCAACGGGCGCTCGCCGCTGGAGCCCAAGGTGAAGCGCGGCCTGGAGACCATCCTCCGCAACGCCGACCGCTCGCTCGCCTTCTCCCAGGACTTCTTCGACGCCAGCCGGGCGGACCTGGGCGCGCTCGCCTGCGAGCCGGAGCGGCAGTCGCTGCTGCCCCTCCTGGACGCGGCCGTGGAGCGCCAGCACGCCGCCGCCGCGGCGGCCAACGTGGCGCTGGTGCTGGACATGGCCCCCCACTCGGCGGGGCCGGAGGTGAACGTGGACGGCGCACGCATCCAGCACGCCGTGGAGGCCTTCATCCAGTACCAGTTGGCCCGCGCCCAGGCCGGCGAGGTCATCCACCTGCGTGTGCGCACCACCCCGCCCCAGGTCCGCGTGGAGGTGCGGCGCGAGGGCACGCCCCTGTCCGACGAGGACGTCTCGGCCGTCTTCCTGCGCGAGGAGCGCGCCTTCCGGGAGAAGAAGCTGGAGGACCCGCTGCGCGTCCACCTCGCCCGGCAGGAAGTGGAGGCCCACGGCGGGGGCGTGGGCGTGGAGACGGACCGCGCTGGCAGCACCCTCTTCCTCACACTCACCCTGGCCGCTCCGGCCGAGCTTGGTCCTCCAGCAAGCATGCAGGTGTAGGGGCTGCTCCGGAGTTGCTGGCGGCCGGCGGCGCCCACCGCTATGCTCCGCGCGTTTACGCGAAGGAGCCGTGCGATGCTGGGGCTGAAGCCTATGGAACTGATGTTGATTCTCTTCGTGCTGCTGCTCCTGTTCGGGGCCACCCGGCTGCCGCAGCTGGGCGCGTCCATGGGCAGCGCGATTCGCAATTTCAAGCGCAGCTTCAGCAGCGAGGAGGGCGACGCGGGCGCCCCCGGCGCCGGTGACAAGAAGGCGGGCGGCACGCTCGCCAGCAGCACCGGCGTGGAGAAGGACGTCTCCAAGTCGCAGACCCCCAGCCACCACGGCTGAGAAGTCTCTCCCACGAGACACCAACGCCCGGCCCACCCTGCTCGCACGGGGTGAGTCGGGCGTTGTCTTTTCGTGGGCTCGAGCGCCCGGCTCCCGGCCCCCCGAGCGAGGGGCCGGGCCCTGCGTGCCTCAGTCGATGACGGCGGCGCCCTCGTACATGGCGTCGATCTGCGCCTTGTACTTGGTGTTGCACACCTTGCGCTTCACGCTCAGCTTCGGCGTCAGCTCGCCCGTCTCCTGCGAGAAGTCCGCCTCCAGCACCGAGAAGCGCTTGACGGTGGAGTACGGCGGCAGCTCCGCGTTGACGGCGTCCAGGGCCGCCTTCACCGCGGCCTGCACTTCCGGCCGCTTCGCGTTCTCCGCGTAGGTGCCCACCGGGGCGCCCTTCTCCGCGAGGAGCTTGCGGGCGCCCTCGTCGGACACGGTGATGAGCACCACGAGGTACGGGCGCTTGTCGCCGTACACCATGGCCTGGCTGATGATGGGGTGCGTCTTCAGCTGGTTCTCGATGTTCTGCGGCGCCACGTTCTTGCCGCCCGCCGTGACGATGATGTCCTTCTTGCGGTCGGTGATGCGAACGTAGTTGTCCGCGTCCAGCTCGCCGATGTCGCCCGTGTGGAACCAGCCCTCCGCGTCGATGGCCTCGGCCGTGGCCTGGGGGTTCTTGTAGTACCCCTTCATCACGCCGCCACCGCGGATGAGGATTTCACCGTCGGGGGCGATCTTGATGTCCGTGCCCGGCATGGGGGCGCCCACGGTGCCAATCTTGATCTTGTTCTCGCGGTTGACGGTGGTGCCGGCGGACGTCTCCGTCAGGCCGTAGCCCTCGAGCACCTTGAAGCCCAGGAGGTCGAAGAAGTAGCCAATCTTCGAGGACAGCGGCGCGCCGCCGGAGATGAAGATGCGCATGTTGCCACCCAGCTTCTCGCTGATGGTGGCCTGCACCTTGCTGAACACCAGCTTCTTCGCCAGCGAGAAGGCCAGCGAGTTGTACTCGCGGCCCTGCACGCGCGCCTCGACGTACTCGTCGAAGAGCTTGAAGGCCCAGCGGAACAGCCGGCCCTTGAGGCCCGGCGCCGAGGAGCCGTTGGCCAGCACGCCGTTGTAGACCTTCTCGAAGACGCGCGGCACCGACGGCAGCACCGACGGCTTGGTCTCCACCAGGTTGGCGAGCAGCTTGTCCACCGACTCGGCGATGATGAGCCGGTAGCCCATGCTCAGCCACGCGGCCTTCACCACCTGCGCGAACACGTGCGCCAGCGGCAGGAAGAGCATCACCGCGTCGTTGGGCTCCATCATGCCCACGGCCTGGGAGGCCTTCGCCTCGTAGAACCAGTTGCTGTGGGTGAGGATGACGCCCTTGGGCTCGCCCGTGGTGCCCGAGGTGTAGATGAGGGAGTTGGTGTCCTCCAGCTTCACCGCCGTCACGCGCTCGTCGAAGGCGGTGGGCCGGGCCTGGTTCTCCGCGCGGCCCTGGGTGATGAGGTCCGCCAGCGTCAGCTCGTTGCCGCCGGCCACCGGGCCCTCGAAGGCGACAATCTTCCGCAGCGACGGCATGTCCCCGAGCTTCTGGCGGATGCGCGTCAGGCGGCCCGCCTGCTTGGCGTCCTTGTCGTCACTGTCGACGAAGAGGACCGACGTCTCGGAGTGGTTGATGATGTAGCGGCACTCGTCCGGGGTGTTGGACGCGTAGATGGGAACGGTGATGGCCTGCGTCGCGCTGATGGCCAGGTCACAGATGATCCACTGGAGGCTGGTGTTGGCGAAGATGGCCACGCGGTCTCCGGGCTTGACGCCCAGGGCCACGAGCCCCGCCGACACCGTCTTCACCTCCTCCAGAATCTGCGCCCACGTGATGTCCTGCCACCGTCCGTCCTTCTTGTACGTCGCGCCCACCTTGGTGGCGTTGCGCGCGTTCTGGACGAGTAGCTGGACGAGGTTCCCTTCTTGTGCCCCCCCGGCCGCGGGAGCCGGAGCTGCCATCTGATTCTCTGCTCTCACTTGAGCTCCTCCTCGATGTCGGCTGCGACCTGCTTGGCCAACTCCTGCACGCGACGCCCCTCGGCGGGTCGTACGCGGGACTGTCCTGCTTCACCTTACGGCAGCTCGTGGTGGTACCGCCCCTTGACCAACAAAGGAGCGCCCCCCTCGAAGTCAGAGTCGAGCGAGATGGCGTTGCCCAACCGCTCGTTGAACCTGCCCCCTTGCCCCCCGCCCAGCGCCTACAGACGCCCACCGCCCGGGAATAGGGCCGCCGGCGAGCAAAATCAGGTACCTGGGAGGTGGGTTTAGCACGCACGCTCGCCAGCAGGCAATCCAGCCCACCGAGTGTCCGGTGCGAAAAAACAAGGGCGGGGCCGGCCGGGGGAAGACCCGTCCAGTCCCGCCCTGGGGGGGCGTCTCCCCGGATGGGGAGGCAGTGCTGACTCAGGCGGCGTCGGCGGAGGAGGACGAGGAGGCGAGGAACTCGTCCTGCTCCTCGTTCTCGTTGAACGCGGAGAGGTAGCGCTCCAGGAAGTTCTTCGTCTTCAGCTCCACCTGGCGCACGCGCTCACGCGACACGCCCCAACGCTGGCCCAGCTCTTCCAGGGTGAGCGGCTTGTCCTGGGTGAGCCGCTCCGTGAGGATGTCCCAGCCCAGGTCACCAATGCGCTTGCGGACCTTGGCGAGCGCCTCCTGGATTTCCGTGTCCTGCTCGCGCGACAGGTAGATCTGCTGCGGAGAGGGCCCGGAGTCCTCGATGCGGTCGAGGAAGGTGGTCTCCCCCTCCTCGTCGATGGTGGCGTCGAGAGAGAAGTCCACCATGCTGCCGCGCTCCGCCTCGCCACCGCGCACCTGGCTGCGGTTGTCCTTCAGGTAGCGGGTGATGTAGGCGCGAATCCACCACACCGCATAGGTGGCGAAACGCACGTTCTTCTTGGGGTCGAAGTGCTCGATGGCCTTCATGAGCCCCACGTTGCCCTCCTGGATGAGGTCATCCAGGCGAGCGCCCCGGTTGGCGAACTTCTTCGCCACCGCGACGACGAACGCCAGGTTGGAGCTGGCGAGCGTCTGGCGCGCGGATTCATCACCCTTCCGAGCGCGCCGGGCCAGCTCGTACTCCTGCTCGCGGGTCAGCTGCTGGTGGCCGCCCAGGTTGCGCAGGTAGTGAGACAGGCCCTCCGTCCCGTACTTCGTCGCATTGGCCATGATTTCCCGTCCTCCGTTCGATGCCGGACGCGCTCCCCCGCCGCCTCGCGTCCACCTGTCACTAGGACGCGCAACGGGCCAAAGGGTTTCTCATTCCATCTCTGGGGCGCATTTCGCGCGCTTACCAGAGTCACAAGACCGTCAATCCCCTGCTCTTCTCGGGACTTGGAAGGTAAGGGGTGTGACGGGCCAGCGAAAATGAGCCCAATCCGGCTACAAATTAAGAACGCCCGGGCGCGGGGAAGATTTTCTCCGGGTTGAGCAACCCTGATGGGTCGAAAAAGTCCTTGAGGCGGCGCTGCAGCGCGATGAGCGCTGGCTGCTGCTCCAGCGACAAATATTCCCGCTTGGCGTGGCCTACACCGTGCTCGCCTGTGATCGTACCGCCCAGCTCCACCGTCATGACCAGCATGCGGCGCAGGGCCTCCTCCACGAGCGGCCGCTGATGCGGACCCTCGTACAGGATGTTGGCGTGGAGGTTCCCATCGCCCGCGTGGCCGTAGGTCGCCACCGTCAGGCCCAGCTCCGCGCCCATCGCCTTCAGCCGCTCGATGATTTCCGGAATCCGGGAACGGGGCACGACGATGTCCTCGGAAATCTTGTGAGGCTTGAGGGCCCGGAGCGCCGGGGAAATGGAGCGGCGCGCGGCCCAGAGCTTCTCGCGCTGGGCCTCGTCCTGGGCGACCAGCGTCTGGGTGGCGCCGTGGCGCTCGCAGAGTTCGGCCAGCTCGGCCAGCTCGGCGAGCAGGCCTTCCTCCTGGTTGCCGTCCACCTCGACGATGACGGCCGAGCCCGCGCCCGGCGGGAAGTGGAAGCCACGGCCGTCCACCGCGCGCAGGGCCACGTCGTCGATGAGCTCCAGGCAGCGCGGCAGGATGCCGGCGGCGAGCACGGCGGAGACGCCACGCGCGGCATGCAGCACGGAAGGGAAGACGACGAGGGCGGTCATCACCTTACGAGGGAGGGGAATGAGCTGGAGCGTGATTTCGGTGGCGACGCCCAGCGTGCCCTCCGAGCCGACGAAGAGGCCCACGAGGTCATACCCGGCCACGCCCTTGATGGTGCGGCGGCCCACGTGCACCACCTCGCCATCCGGCAGCACCCACTCCAGGCCGATGACGTAGTCGCGGGTGACGCCGTACTTGAGCGCGCGCGGACCGCCGGCGTTCTCCGCCACGTTGCCGCCCAGCGTGCACCACTCCCACGAGTTCGGGTCCGGCGGATAGAAGAGGCCCGCAGCCTCCACCGCCTTCATCAAGTCTCCCGTCACCACGCCGGGCTCCACCACCGCGGTGAGGTCCTCCGCGGAGATGGAGCGGATGCGGTTCATCCGCTCCAGGCTCACCGCCACCCCGCCCTTCAGGGGCAGCGAGCCCCCGCTCTTGCCGCTGCGCGCCCCGCAGGGCGTGAAGGGCACGCCGTGCGCCGCGCACACCTTGAAGACGGTGGACACCTGATCGGTGTTCTCCGGGAAGACGACGGCGTCCGGCGGGTACACGCCGCTGTCGGACTCGTCGCGCGCGTAGGCGGCGAGCGTGTCCTCCTCGCGGCGCACCTGCCCCGGAGACAGCAGCCGGCGAAGCTCCTCGCACGCGCGCTCGACTCGCTCGGGCTCCACGCGGGGAAAGACGCGGGCCGCGGGCATGCTCATCGCCGGGCCCCCAGCCGCGCCCACAGCTCGCGGCGCAGGGCGCCGTCCTTGCGCAGCGTGCCCTCGTAGGCCTCCGCGTGGGTGATGGCGTCGCGCTGCTTGTCGCCGCGCATCCTCAGACAGGCCTGCTCCGCCTCGATGATGCAGGCGGTGGCGGGGCTGCCGAGCACCCGCGACAGCGCGCCGGCCACGCACCGGGCCAGGTCCTCCTGGAGGATGAGCCGGTGCGCGAAGCAATCCACCAGCGAGGACAGCCGGCCGAAGCCCACCACGCGCTCGCCCGGCACGTAGGCCACGTGGGCGCGGCCGGTGACGGGCAGCAGGTGGTGCGGGCACATGGAGTGGAAGCGCAGGTCCGTCACCACCACCAGCTCCCCGGACGAGTCCGGCGGCGCGGGGAACGTCTCTCCCAGCGCCTCCTCGGGCGTGCGGCCGTAGCCGTCGAGGAACTCGCTCATCCACGCCTCGGTGACGCGCTCGGGCGTGCCCTGGAGGTTGGCGTCCTGGAGGTCCAGTCCCGCGGCGCGGAGGAAGTCCTCCATCGCGCGGGCCATGGCCGCCCGGTCGGGGGTGCCGCGGGAGGAGGTCGGGGCGGAGGGCTTGGCGCGGCGGGCTCGGGTCGAAGTCACGGTGTCGGTCGCTCCTGGAGGGGGGCCGGCATTCAGCGGGGCGGGAAGCTAGCCGATGGGGACACGAGGATGCGCTCGCCATCGACGCGCACTTCGTAGATGCGGACAGACACACCGGGCCGCTCCGGGCACTGCCCCGTCCGCACGTCGAACGGCCAGGCGTGCAGCGGACAGTGCAACAGGGGCCCGGCCAGGTCGCCCTCCGACAGCGGGCCGCCTCGGTGCGGACAGGTGTCCTCCAGGGCGTGGAGCCGCCCGTCGACGCGCACGAGCGCCACCCGGATGCCCCCTACGTCCACCACCGCGCGGCCCCGCTCGTCCAGGTCCCCCAGCGTCGCCACCGGAATGAATGTTCGTTCCACGTGTCCTCGCCTGCGTGCGCCGGGTCTCCAACGCCCCGGAGTGTTTGACGCATCCCTCCATGAGTGAATGGAGGGCTTCCAATGACGTCCACACCGTGGAACCCGGCGTGATACCGTAACCCTGACTCCATGCTCTCGCGCGCCCACACCCTCGCCCGCCTCACCGCGACGCTGCTCGTCGCGCTGTGGGCGTTGCAGCCCCTGGGCGCGCTGCTGCATGTGAGGGACGCGCACGCGCACCGCTACTGCCCGCAGCACCAGGCCTTCGAGGAGACGGCCAACGGCAAGGGTCAGGGCGTGGCGCGGCTGGCGTCCGAGCGAAGTCCGCAGCTGACCGCGCTGCCCGCGGCGGGGACGGACGCGGCGGGCCTCACGCACGAGACGTGCCCGGTGCTCGGCTCCAGCTCGCGTGACGAGGCCTCGGCCCCGAACGAGGAGCCGCTCATCCTGGAGCACCTCGCGGTGAGCCGTCCGGCCACCGCGCCCCCGAGCGTCGCCGCTCCCCTCCCCGTCCTCGCCACCGCTCCCAAGGCCTCGCCTCCCGCGCGCGGCTGAGTCGCGTCCCGTCGAGTCCAGCAGGTCATGGTCGACGTCCGCCTCGCGGGCGTCCGGCACGAGGAGCATCCCCGGTGTCCACCGTCTCGCGGCGTCCTCACGGCGCCCTCATCTTCGTTACCTCCATCGTCACCCTTCTCTCCTCCAGCGCCCTGGCCCAGGAGGCCGACGCGGGCACGCCCGACGCGGGCGCGGCCCCAGAGGCCCCCGCCGAGCTCAGCCCCGAGGAGCTGGAGGAGATTCAGAAAGCCCTGGGCAGTGATGCCCAGGAGGCGCAGCAGAACGCGCCCGCCGGCACCGCCAGCGCGCCGCAGTCCTCCCCTGGGGGCAGCGGGCTGTCACTGCCGGGGATTGGCAACACCAGCGGCACCAACTTCCTGGACCTGAGCTTCATCCTGGACGTGGCGGCCGCGGGCTTCAGCAGCAAGGAGCCCCTGCAGGGCGGCGCGCACGACCCCACGCGCAACGGCTTCAACCTCCAGCAGCTGGAGCTGTCCATCGGCTCGGTGGTGGACCCGTACTTCCGCTTCGACTCCAACATCGTCTTCAGCCAGTTCGGCGTGGAAATCGAGGAGGCGTACGGCACCACGCTGGCGCTGCCGTACAACCTCCAGGTGCGCGCCGGTCAGTTCCTCACGCGCTTCGGCCGCATCAACCCCACGCACCCGCACGCCTGGGACTTCGTGGACCAGCCGTTCGCCGCCAGCCGCATCTTCGGCGGCGAGGGCAACCGCGGCCTGGGCACGGAGCTGTCCTGGCTCACGCCGCTGCCCTGGTACGTGGAGCTCATCGGCAGCCTCACCGACGCGTCGGGCGAGGCCACCGCGCGCAGCTTCCTCGGCTCGTCCGGAGACCGCGTGCTGTCGCCGCTGGACCTGCAGGCCCTCGGCGCGGTGAAGCAGTTCTTCCCGCTGACGGATGACCTGTCGTTGATGTGGGGCCTGTCCGCGGCCACCGGTCCCAACCCGACCGGCTACCGCAACCGCACGGACATCTTCGGCACGGACATCTACCTGCGCTACCGCCCCATCACCGATGGCGGCAACCCCACGCTCATCACCTTCACGGCGGAGGGCTACTACCGCCGCCGGCAGGTGCCGGACGACGTGCTGACGGACTTCAACACCTACGCACAGGCGGCGTGGCGCTTCGACCAGCGGTGGGCCACCGCGCTGCGCTACGAGCTGGGCACGCCCGCGCGCGGTGAGAACGGGGCCGAAGTCACGGACCCGCTGGACCCGGACTGGACGGAGGACCGGCAGCGCATCTCCGCCAACGTCACCTTCTGGCCCACCGAGTTCTCCCGCCTGCGGCTGCAAGGCGCCACGGACAGGGTGGGCTGGCGCGAGTCGCCGGACTACTCCGTCTTCCTCGCCCTCGAGCTGGTTACCGGCGCCCACGGCGCCCACGCGTTCTAACCCCACTCACAGGAGCTCTGCCCCATGCGACACTTCCGTCTCCTCGCGGCCCTGTGCGCCGCCATCACCGTCTTCACCGCCGCGCCCGCCCGCGCGGCCCTCAACGTCGTCACCACCGTGCCGGACCTGGCCGCGCTCACCAAGGCGGTGGGCGGCGAGCACGTGCAGGTGCAGGCGCTGGCGCTGTCCAGCCAGGACCCGCACTTCGTGGACGCCAAGCCCAACCTCGCCCTGGCCCTCAACCGCGCGGACCTGCTCATCTCCATCGGCCTGGACCTGGAGATTGGCTGGCTCCCCACGCTGCAGGTGGGCGCGCGCAATCCGAAAATCCAGGTGGGCGGCACCGGCTTCCTCAACGCCTCGCAGTTCCCCCGCATCCTGGAGATTCCGCCGGGCAAGGTGGACCGCAGCCAGGGCGACGTGCACCCGGGCGGCAACCCCCACTACCTCTATGACCCGCGGCAGGCGCTGGCGGTGGCGAAGGGCATCACCGACCGGCTCGTCCAGCTCGACGCGAAGAACGCGGACGCCTACCGCGCCAACCTCGCGAAGTTCACCACCGAGCTGGAGCAGGCCCGCGCCGGCTGGGAGAAGCGGCTGGCCGGACTGAAGGGCGCGCCCGTCATCGCCTACCACCGGACGACGGCGTACCTGGCGGACTGGCTGGGCTTCGAGACCATCGCCTTCCTGGAGCCCAAGCCGGGCATCCCCCCCAACCCGGCCCACGTCGCGGGCGTGCTCGCGCAGGGCCGGCAGCGCAAGGCGCGCATGTTGCTCGTCGAGAGCTACTACCCGGACACCACCGCGAAGCTGGTGGCCTCCAAGATTCCCGCGCCGCTCGTCACCATCCACGGTGGCACGGACTTCCGCGCGGGCGAGACGTACATCCAGCACATCAACGAGATGGTGGAGCGCATGGAGAAGGCGCTCGCCGGTCAGGGGAGCTGAAGGCCATGCGCGCACGACTGCTCCTTCCCCTCCTCCTGCTGTCCGGCTGCGCGCTGGACTCGGGCGAGGGCTTCGCGGTGCTGGAGCCCACGGTGGGCGCCAGCTACTCGCCGCTGCCCTCGCGCGACGCGGGTGGCGGCTTCCAGCGGCTCGCCTCCGACTTCCAGGTGCGCCTGGACGCCGCGGCCGTGGGCGTGGACCACGTCGCGCTGCTCACCTCGGGCAGCAGCGGCGGCGGCGGTGGCGGCGGGGGGACGTTCGACCCGGCCAACCCTCCGCCCGGCTACAGCCTGTGCCACAACGGGCACTGCCACCGCGACGACGGCGCGCTGGTGGACTACGAGGACATCCAGGCGGAGATGAACGGCGGGGGCGGCTCGGCCCCCACGACAGTGGCCGCCCTGCACGTGGACGACGAGCTGGACTTGCTGGCCGCCGAGTCGCGCTCCCCGGAGTGCGAGCCGGACTGCGAGCTGCCGCGCGGCACCGTGTCCCGCGGCCGCTGGGACGTGACGGCGCTGCGGCTCCAGGGCGTCGTGCGCGACAGCCGCGTCCCCTCGCGCTTCCCGGGCGAACTCCCCTTCCGTCTGGACCTGGCGGTGGAGGGCGGCGAGGAGGGCGAGGAGGCCGAGCCCCTGGTGACGCTCGATAGCGCGCTGGACATCCCGTCGGACCGCGAGAACAAGCCGCGCGTCATCCTGAAGATGGCGCTGGTGGTGACGCCCGCCCTCTTCGACGGGCTGGACTTGTCCAACATCACGCCCGGCGCCGACGGCGTGGTGGACCTGGGCGCGCCGCAGTACGAGGCCCTCCGGCGCGAGCTGCTGGAGTCCCTCGCGGAGCTGCCCCCTCAAGTGGAGGTGCGACGTGAAGACCGGTGACGCGCAGGAGGCGCAGGCCTTCGAACACTCGGTGCCCGCCACCTTCACGCCGGGCGAGCCGCTGCTCACCTGCGACAAGCTGGTCATCGGCTACAACGACAAGGCCATGCTGCCGCCCATCGACATGGTCATCCGCCGCGGCCAGTTCGTGGCGGTGGTGGGGCGCAACGGCTCCGGCAAGAGCACGTGGTTCAAGACGCTCCTGGGGATGATTCCGCCGGTGTCCGGCGGCATCAACCGCGTCAACCCGGAGATGCGCAGCGCGTACGTGCCGCAGACGTCGGCCATCGACTCGCTCTTGCCCATCCGGGCGCGGGAGCTGGCATCCTGGGGCCGGCTGCGCGGGTGGAGCTTCCTGTGGCCCTTCTCCCGCAAGGTGGACCGCGACGCGGTGGAGAAGGCGCTGGACACCGCGGGAGCCAAGGCCATTGCCCCGCGGCCCTACCGCGAGCTGTCCGAGGGCCAGAAGCAGCGCACGCTCCTGGCGCGGCTCATCGCCACGGAGGCGGACCTGGTGCTGCTGGACGAGCCCACCGCCGCCATGGACGCCGTGGCCGAGCGCGAGACGATGCAGCGGCTGTGCGCGCTGGCGCGCAAGCGCGGCCTGGGCGTGGTGGTGGTGGTCCACGATTTGGAAGTGGCCGCCGAGCACGCCGACATCCTGTTCTTCGTGGACCGAGAGACGTCCGCCTTCGTCGTGGGCGACGCGAAGACGGTGTTCTGCCACCCCGCCTTCCGCCGCCAGTACGGCGACGAGTACTGCCACAAGGCACCCGAGGGACCCCACCGTGGAAACGATGCTCGCTGAGCCGTCCGCCTCCAAGTGGCAGGAGTTCCTGGCCGGGTTCGAGCTGTTCCGGGACCCGCTGCTGTGCGCCCTCGTCGCCGGGGGCGTGCTGGGCTTCCTGAGCGTGTACGTGGTGCTGCGGCGCATGGTGTTCGTCAGCGCCGCCGTGGCCCAGTCCGCGGGCCTGGGCGTGGCGCTCGCCTTCTACGCGAGCATCCACCTGGGCATGCACGTGGAGCCCGTGCTGGGCGCCACGCTGATGGCGCTGGCGGCCACGCTGCTGTTGATGACGGAGCCCACGAAGCTGCGGCTGACGCGCGAGAGCCTCCTGGGGCTTGCGTACGCGCTGGCCGGTGGCGCGGCGGTGCTGGTGGGCGACCGCATCGCCCAGGAGGCCCATGACATCCAGGGCATCCTCTTCGGCACCGCGGTGCTGGTGACGCCCGAGCAGCTCAACACGGTGATGGTCGCCGCCGGGGCGGTGATGATTCTGCACCTGTGGTGGTACCGGGGCATCACCTTCGCCAGCTTCGACCGGATTGGCGCGCTGGTGCAGGGCCTGCCGGTGCGCCTCCTGGACGGCGCGCTGATGGTGTCCATCGGCGTCATGGTGGGCGTGTGCGCCCGCGCCCTGGGCGCGCTGCCGGTGTTCGCCTTCTCGACGCTGTCCGCCATCGCCGCGCTGATGCTGGAGCTGCGGCTGCCGGCGACGTTCCTCGTCGCCACCCTGGCGGGGGCCATCTCCGGCGTGGGCGGCTACCTCTTCGCCTACTTCTACGACTTCCCCGTCGGCGGCTCGCAGACGGTGCTCGCCGGCGTCCTCGTCGCCGTGGCCATGGGCATCCGCTCCCTCATGGGCCTGTTCCAGCGGGCGCGCTGAAGTACACGGCCGGGCGCCGCCCCCTGGCGCCCGGCCCACGCCCCTCC
>NZ_JABBJJ010000164.1 GCF_012933655.1 Pyxidicoccus fallax
GTGTGGCGGGGCTCCTGGGCGGGCTCATGGTGGGCGGTACGCCGCTGGGCAGCTGTGCCGGTGGGAACTGCCGGGACGTGGGGGCGATGACGAGCGTGCTCATGGGCTGGTCGGCGGGGACGGCGCTCGGGGTGTACAGCGCCGGCTCGCTGCTGGACGGGCGGGGCGCGTTCCTTCCCACGATGGGCGCCGGGCTGCTGGCGGGAGGCGCGGGGACGGGCCTGTACGCGATGAACATCGTCGATGAGGAGACGCTCATCCCCCTGGTCATGGGGATGTCGCTGCTCGGCTCCATGGCGGTGTACGAGTTGACGTCCGCGTGGGCCACGCCCAGGCCGCGCGTGCTCGCGGAAGACGCGCCGAGCACCGGGGCCACGTGGGCGCCCACGGTGCAGGTCTCCTCGCGCGGTGGCTCGCTGGGGCTCGTCGGGCGCTTCTAGTCTAGAAGCGGCCGCCCAGGCTCAGCCCGGCGGTGAAGAGGTCGCCCTCGTCGGCGCTGCCGGGAGCGAAGCCCTCTCCGGCCACGACGCGGTACATGGCGCTCGCGCCCGCCGTCACGCCGCTGAAGCGGTATTCGATGCCGGCCGCGAGTGGCACCTCCGCGACGATGTCCTCCTCGAAGACGTTGGTGCCGACCTCGCCCGTCGGGTCGATGTAGCTGACGCCCAGCCCCGCGCCCAGGAAGGGCATCCACCCGTTGTCGACGACGGGGCCCAGCTTCGCCAGCGCGCCCACGTTGTGCCGCCACAGCGCGCCGCTGGCGCCCTCCTCCTCGAAGCCGTTCGCGGAGCCCTCGTAGCCCAGCTCCACGCCCAGGAGCCGGAGGGGCCGCGCCTCCGCCTGGATGCCGAGGAAGGCGCCGACGTCCGTCTCGCCTCCCAGGTCGCCCGTGAAGGCCGACACACCGCTGCGCACCGACAGCCCTCGTTCCTGCGCGAGCGCGGGCGTGGACAGCAGCGCCACCGCGAGAACCATCGCGGACCCGATTCGCCGGAACATGTGAGTCCCTCCTGTCGCTGACGCGCTGCCCCTTGGGGCCCGACGCAGGAACGATGGGTCCGGTGGAGAAGGTCGGCTACCCATCGGACCCGGTAGGGTGAGGCGCCCCGGGAGAGGAGGGAGCGGGTAGACTCGGGTGCATGAGCGCGCCGAACATCCGCCGAGCCGTACAGCTCCTGCCCGCCTGCGCCACCACTGGAATTGGAAGCCTGCCCCACACCCAGGTGGAGCTGGGCCTCCAGGCCGCGCTGGCCATGGACATCCCCTTCCTGCCGCAGCTGCCGGTGGGGCATCCGTCCGAGCTGATGATTCCCGCGGCCCTGGAGGGGCTGCCCGGCCTGTCCTTCGATGACGAGGGCCTGTGCACGGTGGACCTGGCGGCCTGGGAGGCGGGCCGCGCGGACTTCGAGGCGAGGCTGGAGGCGGCGCTGTCGGCCGGAAACCTGGAGGCCTTCGAGCCCTCGCCGGAGGCGTGCCGCGCGTGGCGGCCCTTCCTGTGGGAGGTGGAGACGCGGAAGCTGGCCTTCGCGAAGGCGCAGCTGGCGGGGCCCTTCACGGTGCGCTCGGTGGCGCGCACGACGACGGGGCAGCCCGCGCTGGAGGTGCCGGGGCTGGACCAGGCCATGTTCCGGCTGGTGCTGGCGCGCTCGCTGGCCATGGTGAAGGCGCTGCGGCGCGCGAACACCACGCCGCTGTTCTTCCTGGACGAGCCGGGCCTCTATGCCTTCCAGCGCACCCAGCCGCGGCACCTGCTGGCGCTGCAGGAGCTGAAGCTGCTGGTGGTGGCGCTGCAGCGCGAGGGCGCGCTGGTGGGCCTGCACTGCTGTGGCAACACGGACTGGGGCGCGCTGCTGGACGTGCAGCCGGACCTGCTGTCCTTGGACGTGCGGCTGTCGCTGGATGCCATGGTGGAGGAACGCGAAGCGCTGGAGCGCTTCCTCGCGTCGGGCGCGACGCTCAGCCTGGGCATCGTCCCCACGGACCTGGCGTCCGCGTACGAGGTGGGCGAGCTGGTGGACTCGGTGGAGGCGTCGCTGAAGGCGGCGCTGCCGCGAGGCTTCACCTTCCCGCGGGTGGTGTCCACCGTGGTGCTGACGCCCGCGTGCGGGCTGGCCATGCGCTCGGTGATGGACGCCGAGCGCATCCTGGAGGAGCTGAAGGCGGCGCAGCGCCGGCTGCGCGGAGCGCTCGAGGCCGAGCGCCCCGCCCCGCCTCAGTCACCCAACCCCCATTGAGCGACGGCTACTGGCGGCCGAGGCTCAGCTCGCGCTCGGCCTGGAACCAGTCCTGCTCGGGGTTGCCGGGCGTGCCACCGCGCGCGAGGAAGATTTCGTAGGCGCGCCGGGCAATCTGCTCGTGCGAGGGGCTGGTGCGAGGTGCCGGGGCCATGGACAGCGGGTTCTGCGGACGTGCCGGCGTGCTCGCAGGCTGCTGCGAGTTCTGCTTCTGCGCGGTGTTGCGTGCCATGGGGGGCTCCTTCGTGGATTGGCGCGTCAAGCTTGGGACTCGGGTGGGGGCGCGCGAAAGCGACCCCCCGGGTCAGGGGTTCTTGGAGCAACACGACGTTCCGGTGACTGTCGGGTGGTGCACGGAGGGCAGGCCGTGACGTCGCTCCCGGTGGGGGCGGACCGCACGAGCGGAGCGTGCGTCATTCATCGAGGATGGGAGCGGCGACCTCCGCCGCGAGGCATACTCGGGGCCGGTAACCGGGAGGGGAGGCACGGTGCGCCAGAGCGAAGCGGTTCACGAGCGGTTGCTGGTCGAGCTTCGCGCGAGTCTGTGCCGTCCGACGATGTTCTTCAGCTGCGCGGCGGATCAGGAACTCGGCTACCTGCGCACGCTGGGCCTGCTGTGCTTCGTGGATGAGCGGGAGCCCGCGCTCGAAGCGGAGCGGGAGCACCTCGAGCGCGTGGGCGCGCGTCATCCCTCGAACCTCATCAACGGTGTCACCAACGCCCTGCGGCTCGTCATGCCGGACGTGGAGCGATTTCCGGACGAGGCTGCCTCCGTCTACGCGGAGGTGGCGCATCGACTGGGCTACCTCTCCGTGGAGCGGACCGTCGAGCGCGAGGCGCTCGCGTCGATGCATGCGCACTTCGACGAGAGCCGCTTCGGGCGGAACTGGACCGCGGCTGACGTGGAGCAGGTCCTGGGGACTCCGTCCTTCAAGGTGGGGTCGGGCGAAGTCCTGGGCTACACGTCGGGCCACCCGGAGGATGCGTGGCTGTTCTTCGATATTCCAGAGCGCGGGGGCCTGGTCCGGAGCGTGCGCTGGTATCAGCACTCGCTGGACGCGGGCCTGCGGCTGACACCGCACGGCCGCACGCTGACGCGCAGGGGCGAGGCGCAGCCGAAGTTCGAGCTCGGCCCCGAGTGGAAGCGGGCGCACCTGCGGCTCGTGAAGAACGAGCCGTGAGCTGAACGGGCGCCTCAGTCGCCGTTCAGCACGCCCGAGCCGAGCGCCGCGTCCAGTGCGCGCTGCATGGCGGTGCTCATCCCGAGCGCGGCGGCCTCGGCGGGCGTGCACCAGCGCAGCTCCTGGAAGGCGGGAGCGCGGGTGGGGCGCTGGGCGCCGGACACGCGGAGCAGCCGCAGCGTGAGGTCGCGGTGGGTGAGCTGCCGCTTCACCGTGCCGAGCGTGCCCTCCAGCTTCACCTCCGAGCCCAGCGCGCTCGCGAGCCGGGCGGCGGCCTCGGCCTCCGGAAGGTCCGCGTCCACCTCTGCGGCGGGCAGCTCCCACAGGCCTCCGAAGAGCCCCGAGTCCGCGCGGCGCGCGAAGAGGAGGGTGCCCGCGTGAGGCCACACCGCGAGGGCGAGCGTGAGCTTCTTCGGCGTCGCGCGCACCTTGGCGGGAGGCAGCTCATCCACGCGGCCCTTGCGGAAGGCGACGCACGCGCCGCGCACGGGGCACAGCAGGCACAGGGGGCTCTCGGGCCGGCAGGTGGTGGCGCCGTGCTCCATGAGGGCCTGGTTGAAGTCACCGGGCCGCTCGCCCTTCACCAGCGCGGTGGCGAGGGCCCACAGGGTGGCCTCGCGCTCTTTGTCGCCGGGGAGACCCTCGACCTCGAAGAGGCGCGACAGCACGCGCGCCACGTTGCCATCCACGAGCGGCGCTTCCTCACCGAAGGCGATGGAGGCCACCGCGCCGGCGGTATAGCGGCCGAAGCCGGGGAGGGTGAGCAACTCCTCGGCGGTGGAGGGCAGCCTGCCGCCGAAGCGCGCCACGACCTCCTGCGCGGCGCGGTGCAGGTTGCGCGCGCGGCTGTAGTAGCCGAGGCCCTTCCAGCCGGCGAGCACGTCATCCAAAGGCGCGGAGGCCAGGGCGAGCGCCGTGGGAAAGCGCGCGAGGAAGCGCTCCCAGTAGGGAATCACTGTCGACACCTGGGTCTGCTGGAGCATCACCTCGCTCAGCCAGATGGCGTACGGGTCTCGCGTGCGGCGCCACGGGAGGTCGCGCTTGTTGCGGTCGTACCAGCCCAGCAACGGACCGCGCACGGCGGTCAGGTGCTTGGGGGTGGGGGACACGGTGATGGCGGGAGCGGCGGAGCGCTTCGCGCGAGGAGCTCGGGCAGCGGGGGCATTGGCCACGGTGGAGTTCCGCGGGTGTGCCGTTCGCGCGGCGAGGTCGCTCGCCGCTTCCGCCATGGCAGTCGGAGGCCCGCGCGTCACGGAGCGCTTCGCACGGGAAGCTCGCGCGGCGATGTCCCTCGCGGCCTCCGCCACCGTGGACGCCGGAGCGGAAGTACCGGACCGCTTCATGCGCGCGGTGGGGGAGCCGTTCCTCTCGTGCTGTGACGGGGTGGGCGCCGTGCGCTTCGTGCGACGTGCCGTGCCGGCGGAGTCAGCTTGTGCGCCATCGGCCGGGACCTGGGGGGCCTCGGCGCGCTTCGTACGGGGACCGCGGGGGCTCATGTGTCCTTCTTCTTCGGAGGGGCCGCCATGCGGCGGGCGACGCGGTCGAACAGTCCGGGCGCGAACCGGTTGGCGAGCACCATGACGCGGCCAGGAAGCGTGAGCACGGTGTCGCGGCGGCCGCGCAGGCTCGCGCGCACCATGGCGGTGGCCACCTCTTCCGCGGACATGGCCTTCAACGGAATGGGGTCCTGGCGCCAGCCCTCCGCGTGGAGGCGGTGCTCGCGGAACTCGCTCTCCGTGAGACCGGGGGAGACGAGCAGCACGCGGATGCCCTCGGCGGCCAGCTCGGCGCGCAGCGACTCGGTCATCGCGTTCACCGCGGCCTTGGACGCGCAGTAGCCGCCGAGCAGCGGCAGCCCCCGGTGGCCCAGCACCGAGCTGACGTTGACCACCTGCGCGCCGGGGCGCCTGCGCAATAGCGGCATCGCCGCGCGCGTCACCCTCCACAGGCCGAACACGTTCAGCTCGAACACCTGCCGGAGCTGCTCCTCGCTGATCGCCTCCAGCGGCCCGTAGAGCCCCTGGCCCGCGTTGTTGACGAGCACGTCCAGCGCGCCGAACGTGGCTTCCGTCTCGCGCATGAGGCGCTCCACGTCCTCGCCCTGGGTGACGTCGCACCGCACGGGCAGTGCCCTCACGCCGAGTGACGTCACTTCACGGGCCGCCTCCTCCACCTGGGGCAGGCGCCGGGCGGCGAGCACGACATCCGCTCCAGCCTCCGCGTACCGCTTCGCCGCCGCCCGCCCGATGCCACTGGAAGCCCCGGTAATCAGGACCACACGGCCCTTGAAGGGTTGGGTCTTCATGCCGCGCGCACCATACCCTCCTGGTAGCGTCGGCGAAGTGTCTTTCAACCACCGGCGGGCGCTCGTTTCCTTGCTCGCCCCTCTTCTGGAGGAGCAGGCGAACGCCTAGGATGCCGCCCTTCCATGCGGCGTCCCACCCTCAGCAACGACTTCTCCTGGTCCAAGAGCCGTCACGAGAAGTTCTCCGAGTGCCTCCGGGCATATTACCTCTACTACTACCGCTCCTGGGGAGGGTGGGAGGCGGATGCGCCGAAGGACGTGCGGGAACTGTACGTGCTGAAGAAGCTGGGCAACCGCTTCAGTTGGGCGGGCAGCGTGGTGCACGAGGCCATCAAGGACGTGCTGCTGGACTGGCGGGCGGGGCGGGCGGTGGACCCGGCGGTGGTGGAGGCGCGGGCGCGCAAGCTGATGCAGGACGACTTCCGGCACTCGCGGGGCAAGTCGTACTGGACGCAGAAGTACCGCAAGCAGTTCACCGGCCTGGTGGAGCACGAGTACGGCGACGTGGTGCCGGACGACGCGTGGAAGCAGAACTGGGAGACGGTGCGCTCGGCGCTGGCCTGGTTCTTCGCGTCGCGGTGGCCGCAGGTGGCGAAGGGGCTGAAGCCCGAGCAGTGGCTGGAGGTGGACGCGGGCTATGACTTCGCGCACTTCACGCTGGACGGGATAAAAGTCTTCGCCATTCCGGACTTCGCCTTCGTGGACTCGGACGGCACCACGGTGGTGGTGGACTGGAAGACGGGCAAGGCGCGCGACGGGTACGACGAGCAGGTGCTCGGCTATGCGCTGTACGTGTCGCAGCGCTACCGGGTGCCGGTGGAGAAGGTGCGCGCCTCGCTGGTGTATCTCAACGAGGGGAAGGAACAGGACGTGATGGTGGACCCGGCGGCCATGGGCCTGTTCCGCCGGCACTTCGAGGGGAGCGTCGCGAAGATGCGGGCGCTCCTGAAGGACCCTGCCACCAACACGCCGATGGATGCGTCCGCCTTCCCGCCCACGGAAGAGCTGACCTCCTGCGCGCGCTGCGTCTTCCGGCGCCCCTGCGGGCGCGAAGCCGCCCTGGCGCAGACGCAGGCACAGCGGCAGCAGGTGGCGTAGGCCCGCCGTCTCGTTCGAGGACGCGGTGTCCGCATCGGGGGACGGCCGCGCCTGTCCGGCGCTGTGGCCGCTGAAGCGGACGGTGCGCCGGAAAAGCCAGGGAATCAGCGAGCTTGAGGAGGCTGGTGCGTCTGGCACCCGGCTCGAGCAGGAGTCTGTGCGTCCGGGAACGGGGGCTGCACAGGGACAGTGGACATGAACCGATTGCGAATCCTGGTGACGTGGTGCCTCTTCACGTGCGCGGCCTGCATTGACCTTCCCGAAGTCGTGGACCCGCTGGAGGAGCCACTGCCGGAGCCGCGGCTGGAGGTCCGCCTCGCGAGCCCGGGGGAGGCGACGAGCCACACGAATGGCGACGTCCCCGTGCAGGTGGTGGTGAGCGGAGGCGAGGCGGAGACGGTGGAGTTGCTTCTCGGGGACGAGGTCCTGGTGAGGCTGTCACCGCCCTACAGCTACACGTGGTCGACGCAGGGAGTGCCGGAGGGGCGCTACAGCCTCGCGGCGCGGGCGACGCGGAAAGGGGAGGGGTTCACGAGTGAGGTGCGCACGGTGGTCGTGGACCGGACCCCGCCCCAGGTGGTGTCGCGTACGCCAGCGCCTGGGGCGCAAGACGTCTCGGTGCGAGCCCCCATCCGTATCGAGTTCTCCGAGCCCCTGCTGCGCTCCAGCGTGACGGAGGCCAGCTTCAGTGTCACTGCGGGGGATGCAGTGCTGGGCTTCACGATGAACGTGGCGGCCGATTTTCAGTCGGTGGAGATTTCATTGGTTCAGTCGCCGCCTGTTCCCACGGCGTTGGCGGTGACGGTTTCGCCACTGGTTACAGATGTTGCTGGAAACATGTTGGGAGCTCCGACAGGCGTGTGGTCCTGGCACTCGCCTGCCTTCATTCCCGCGTCCACACAGACCAGCGCGAGTATTGGGCTTGATCTCAACTCATCGATGTCACTTGCTTTCGATGCGCTCACGCAAGCCCCTCTGCTTGCATGGAGCGAAAGGATCGAGCCGTTTGGGAGCGATGTTTTCGTTCGTCGGTGGAACGGCTCCGAATGGGTCGATCTCGGAATGCTCCCCCACCTGACGGATACGAGCCGGCGGTCGCAGCCGCACCTCTTGGCAATGGCTGATGGACGGATTCTGGTGGGCTTCCTTGACTACGGTGACGACAACACACCGCGTGTCGTGGTCGCCGAGCTTGTCGATGGGAGTTGGCGCCAGGTGGGACTGCCTTTCTGGTGCATCCCAATGGGTGGACAGATCCAGTCGTTTTTCATGACCTTGGGTGAAAACCAGCAGCCCATTGTTGCCCTGAACGACCGCGACACATCGGCGCCAACCGAACGGCGCGTCTATGTCTGCCGGTTCAAGAATGGAAAATGGGAAGCTGTTGGCTCCCCTCTGGGTGCAAGCGGTGTTGGCCAACCCGCGAGTTTGTTGGGGGTGGGAGCCGATGCGGCCGGAAACCCCGTCGTGTTGTGGAGCCAAGGAAGGGCTTTGACGCTCTCCCAATGGAGTGGCACGCAATGGATGCCCCGAGGGGGCGGAGTTCAATTGAACCCCGACGAGCCGCTGATAGACGTATCACTGACAATGAGCCAGAAGGGTATCCCCTTCATGGCATGGACTGTGCATCGGACAGATGGGAGCGAACTGTTCCGGGCTGCACGTGACACGCTTGTGAATCCCATTGGGGCTGGCGTGTTGACCAGCGCCCCGCAGGTTCACGTCGGACGCTTGTTCTTGAAGCTGGGTGCACAAGAACAGCCCATCGTGTTTTGGAGCGAGCACGACAATACGAATGGGCGTCATTCACTTCACATGAAGAAGTGGCTGGGAAGCCAATGGGAGGACGCCCGGCTTGTTGCCGTCTACCCTGCTAACGCTGGCGGCGTGGCGTTGGCCGTGGATGAGCAGGGCGAGATACTCTGTGCTCATCCTGAGAACGATGGACAGCGCAACGTCATCTCGCTGAAGCGCTTCAACCGCTAACCCCCTTCAGGGAAGTCGGGTAAGGGTCTGAGGAGTTACGTTATGGAGGGGTGGTGTCCATGGCGTGGCAGCCAAAGCACTGGACGGCCCAGCAGCTTGAGGAGCGGCGGCTTGCGGCTGGACGACTCCTGCGACGGGGGCACCTGTCGCAGGCGGAGGTGGCGCGCCGTGTGGGTGTCAGCGAGGCCTCCGTCAGCCGCTGGGCGCGGCGACTGCATGAGGCAGGCGGCAGTACCCGCGGGTTGAAGGCGAGGCCGCGCACGGGCCGGCCGTCGAAGTTGAGCTCGGGGGAATGGAGGCAGGTGGCGGGGCTGGTACGGGCAGGGGCGCGCACCTGCGGTTTCCCTACTGAGCGCTGGACGCTCACGCGAGTGGCGCACCTCATCCACCGCACGTTCGGAGTGCGCTACCACCCCAATTACCTGGCCGAGCGCCTTTATCGGCTGGGTTTGAGTCCGCAGCAACCCCGCACCCGGGCCAAGGAGCGTGACGAGGCGTTGGTGGAGGCATGGCTGAAGCGCGACTGGCCCCGTATCAAAGGGGGGCTCGAAGAAGCAGGCGGGCCATTGCCTTCGTGGACGAGACGGGTAGTTCGTTTCGGGCCCGCGTAGCGTCTACCTGGGCGCCCGTCAGGCACCCGCCCACCTTGCGCCGTCGTTGACAAGCGGCGCGAAGTCTCCAGCATCGTCGCCCTCGTTGCCCTGTACGGCCCCGGGCCGGCGCGCCTGTATTCGCGCCACCGGGAGGGAAGCTTCACCAGCCAGGACATCATCGCTGCCCTGCGCTACTTCCGCAGGAAAGTGGGCCGTCCTCTCACCATCGTGTGGGACGACCTCAACCAGCACCACAGTGCCGAGATGCTCGACTTCGTCGCCCGCCACCCCGAGGACTTCCTCCTTGAGCGGCTGCCAGGCTATGCGCCAGACCTCAATCCCGAGGAGGGCTGCAACGGCGTGGTGAAGGCCGAACTGCGCAATGCCACGCCCGACTCTGTCGCCGAGCTGCGCGCCCAGGCACGCGCTTCATTCGTGCGCCTGGGCCACCGCCACGACGTTCTCGCCGCCTTCTTCCTCCACGCGGGCCTGCGCCTTACCGGACTTCCCTGAAGCAGGTTAGCCACCACGCCGTGAATGCCCAGATGTGCCGCCTGGGCGTTCAGCGGCTGGACGCCAGCCGCCGCACCACCACGCCGGCCGCGTTCATGCCGAAGCAGGACGTGACGAAGGCCACGCTGCCATCAATCTGGGTGCGGTGGTCGCAGGTGTGGAAGTCATTGTCCTGCGGGCACACGCACAGGAAGCCGTCGGTGGCGTCGTCGTACTGCAGCGCCACCGGCATCCGCCGCGCCTCGATGGAGTAGACAGCGGTGATGCCGGTGTGCCGGTCCGTCTCCACGCCGTACTTGCGCTTGAGCAGCTTGCGGATGTCCTTGGCGAACGGGTCCATGTGCGTCTCGGACAGGTCCTCCACGCGGATGGCCGTGGGGTCCAGCCGGCCCGCGGCGCCCATGGAGCTGACCACCGGCACGCCCAGCGTCACGCAGCGGTGCAGCAGGTGCAGCTTCGCCTTCACGTTGTCGATGGCGTCCACCACGAAGTCGTACTGGCCGGCCGCCAGCATCTGCTCGGCGACCTCTTCGCGGTAGAAGTCGCGCAGCGCTTCCACCTTCGCCTGCGGGTTGATCTCCTGGCAGCGCTGCGCCATCAGCTCCGCCTTGGACTTGCCCACGGACTTCACCGTGGCGTGGAGCTGGCGGTTGGTGTTGGTGACGCAGACGTCGTCATGGTCCACCAGCGTCAGGTGGCCGATGCCGCTGCGCACCAGGCCCTCGGCGGCGTAGCTGCCCACGCCGCCCAGGCCGAAGACCACCACGCGGGCGTTGGCCAGCCGTTCCATCGCGGAGTCGCCCAGCAGCCGGCCTGTCCGGTCGAAGCGCCTCGACAGCTTGAAGGGGCGGGCGAGCGAGTTCTCGGTCCGGGCCTCGGCCGCCGGGGTGGCGGGGGAGGTCTCGGCAGCGGCAGGGGAGAGCGACTGGGGGTTCATGGAGGTCCTCTTATAACGCGACGCTCGCCTACCGCGATGGAGGTGGGAAAGCTTCCCGGAAGAACCTGCGGGCGTTCTCGGTCGTCTGCCGGGCGACCACCTCGACGGGCTCTCCCCGGACGCGGGCCATGCCTTCGATGATGTGGGGCAGGTAGCCGGGCTCCGAGCGCTGCCCCCGGTGGGGCGTGGGCGCCTGGTCCGGAGCGTCTGTCTCCACCATCAGCCGCTCCAAGGGGATGGCCCGCAGCGCGTCCAGCGGCTTCCGGGCCTCCGCCCAGGTGACGGGGCCGGCGAAGGAGAAGTGGCAGCCTTTCTGGAGGTAGAAGCGCGCCAGCTCCACGCCACCGCTGTAGCTGTGCATGAGCACGCCCGCCTCGGGCAGTTCCTCCTGCTTCAGCAAATCGATGAGCGCGGGGTGCAGCCGGTGGCAATGCATCAGCACCGGCAGCCCGTACTTTCGCGCCAGGGCCAGGTGCCGGCGAAGGACGGCCACCTGCCGCTCCAGCGGCGCGCCGAGAATGGACGGGCCGTCGAGTCCGCACTCGCCCACGGCCGCGGCGCCACCCTGGGAGAGGAGGGCGTCGAGGTGCTCGAGGACGGCGTCGTCCTGCTCGGGCGGCATGTCCGGGAGGAGCTGCGGGTGGATGCCCAGGCCCACCTGGAGGCGGGCGTCCTGGCGGGACATCTCCAGCAGCGGCTCCCAGTCATGCGGGCCGACACCGGGAATGACGATGCCGTGGAGCCCCGCGGCCCAGGCGCGTTCGAGCACCGCGGGCCGGTCCGGGTCGAAGCGCGTCGCATCGAGATGGCAGTGGGTGTCGATCATTGAGCACGCAGCGATGGTTCGCCGTTCAATCAGCAACAGGGTTGCCGGTCGTGCTCGCCAAACCGAGCACGTGCAGGAGCCGCGAAGCTATACGCGCCCTTCGCATTTTGGAGGGTCTTTATGACCAAACGTGTCGTTGTCAGCGCGCTGTGCAGCGTGCTGTGGGTTCTCACGACGGGCTGTGGGGACGAGTGTGTTGATGCGTTCGACTGCCGCAACGATAACGGGCAAGCTGGACCGGGTCAGGAGTGGGTCTGCACCGAGGACAACGAGTGTGAGCGGCGCCCGGTGGAGCAGCCGCCTGAGACCGACGCGGGCACCGGTGGCACGGACGCGGGCACGGACGCAGGCACGGGTGACACCGACGCGGGTACGGACGCGGGCACGGGCGACACCGATGCCGGCACCGACGCGGGCACCGGTGACACCGACGCGGGTACCGACGCCGGCACCGACGCGGGCAGCATGAACGTGCCCAAGGGTGGCGCCTGCACCGCGTCGGGGGACTGCATGGCCGACCTGCGCTGCGAGGGCCCCGTGGGCAGCAGCACCTGCCAGGCGCTGCATATCGCAGTAGCCGTGAATCGGGCGAGCGACCGGACCGCGGTGGTGGCCGTCCGGCACGACGACGAGAACGCGGCAGTGGTCGAGCTCAGTGAGTCCGAAACGGCTTCGAGCCGCTATGCCCGTTGGGCTCCCGGCGGGAACGCCATTGCCTTCGTGGAAGGAGCCGAGGACTCGGCCCGGCTGGTGACCCGAAGCGTGCCCCCTGTTCAGGGTGAGACGCGTGAACTCACCGACAGCACGGACGCCGGAACCCGTGACTTCGTCTACATGGAGTGGGAACCGTCCAACTACATCGCCTGGACGCGCTCGACGGACGCCGGCATCACCGGCATCTCCGCCATCAACCCGGATGGTGGCACGGTCACCACGCTGACCCAGACCGGTGGCTTCCCCTCGTGGGCTCGTGACGGCATGAGCTTCGTGTACAGCACCGGGGGGGAGGGCGTCGTGAGGGGCATGGTCGGCAACGCCACGACCACGACCGTGGCCGGAGCCAGCGACGGTACCCAGCCGTACCACAACAAGACCAACGACCAGATCCTGTTCCTGAAGCCGAACACCACGAAGCCCCCGAACTTCAACTACGAGCTCTTCACCATCCCGAATACGGGTGGGGAGGCAAAGCCAGTCGCGAGGATCGACAGCCGGGATGTCACGGTCGGGACAGACACGGGTACCGTGGATGCTTACATCGCAAACCCTGCCTGGGCTCCAGATGGTTCCTGGGCCGCCTTCGTGCGCGCCTACTACTCCAACGTCTCGGGAAGCCAGCCCGTACTCTGTGGCAACCCCACAGCCGTTCTTTGCCCCACTGACGCAGGCAACGTCATCTACCTGCGCCGAATCGGACCGGATGGTACGGCTTCAGGAAACGAGGTCGAACTCGTTCGCGACGCGACGCTGCCCGCGTTCTCTCCAGACGCACGGCACATCGCGTACATCAAGGGCGGGCAGCTCTATGTCCAGCCCATCAATCCCGTGGACGGAACCCTCGCCGGCAACGCGATTCGTCATACCCAGCCCACGGGCGTGAGGACGACGGGGGGCGACGAGAGCCGCCCGCGCTGGCAGCCCAAGTAACCCCGGGCACCCAACGCCCTGACGCACCCAGGCCCGCGTCCCACGGAAAGGGGGCGCGGGCCTTCGTCTGTTCACTCCATAAGGCGGCGTCTTGCCTCCGCCGGGAAAGGGACGTAGGCAGGGCCCCTCTTCCCGCCCCGTCCGGGGCTCGCCCTTGGAGGACACCATGAGGCTCCACGTCGCGCTCGGCTTCCTGCTCTTCTCCGGCTGCGCCACCGTCCCGTCCGTTGGACGGGAGGACGGAAGCGGAGGCACCGTGTCCGGGGAGCCGCACGAGCTGGCCGAGCCTGTGCGCCTTGAGACGCGCTCGGGCACCTTCCTGGTGCACCCGAACAACGTCAGCGACTTCCAGAAGCTGCTCGCGGGAGAGCCCACCCAGCAGCGCTACACCGCGGGCACCCTGTGGGCCGCCGACTGAAGGCGCCCCGAGGCCACGCGAACGCCCCTCCCGTCCTCCGGGAGCGGCGAGGCTGAAGCAAAAACTTCAGCCTTCCAGGATGATGCGGCGCCCCAGCGCCCGGCTCATCTGCGGCGAGGCCAGCTGCGCCAGCACCCCGCCCAGCTCTCCGCCGGACGTATCGAACGCCGCGGCGATGATTTCGCCCACCGTCAGCTGAGCCTTCTCCGCTGCCGCTCGGGCCCGCTGGGCGGTCCGCCGCATGGCCGGCATCACCCGCCGACCCTGCCGGAGAACCTTCTTGCCCTTGCGTGTCGTCCTCTTGGCCATGTGTTCCTCCCACCGCGCCTCACTGCACGGGTGAGTACACCGAGGGTCTGACACATGCAGGCGAGGTGCCAATGGACGGGCTACCTGCCTGGTGTGACACCGCCCACGTTTCCCCAGTCGGATAGCGGGTTTCCAAAGCACTCCCCGTGAAACGGCCGACCTGCCCCAGAGGGCGTGATTCGTTTTGTCGAGTTTTTTCGTTCACCCGGACCTTCGCACTCGACGTTTCGTTCAACAGTCAAGGTTCCGTCACCTGCCAAGAAATGTCGGTTGGAAGGTCCCCCGTGACCCCACTGTCACGTCCCCGTCTCGTCCCAGAGGGCGATGCCCCCGAGGGTGATTCGAGGGGCCCTGACGCGGGAGTCATGCCTCTGGCGGGTGGGCGCCCGGCCGCGTGTTGCAGTAGAGGAGCCCTCCCATGAACGTCCAGGTCCTCTTCCACGACAGCTGCTTCGACGGCGCCGCCAGCGCGGCGGTGTTCTCCCGCTTCTACCGGGAGCGCATCCGCCCGGACGCGGCCTTCCGGTACCTCGGGCTCGCGCACAAGCCGGGGGCCGAGGGCATCGACCCGGCCGTCTTCACCGGCGAAGAGAACGTCATCGTCGACTTCCGCTACAGCCAGGACCCGCGGCTGACCTGGTGGTTCGACCACCACGTCTCGGCCTTCCAGCAGCCCGGCGACGAGGCCCACTTCCGCGCGGACACCAGCGGCCGCAAGTTCCACGACGCGCACCGCAAGAGCTGCACGAAGTACCTCGCGGACGTCGCGCGCGAGCGCTTCGGCTGGGACGCGTCGCCCATGGCGGACCTCATCCACTGGGCGGAAATCATCGACGGCGCCCAGTTCCCCACGCCGCAGATGGCGGTGGCGCTGGAGGAGCCCGCGCTGCGCATCATGACGGTGCTGGAGGCCAACAAGGACCCGGCCCTCATCCCCGAGGTCATCCGCCGCATGCAGTCCGAGTCGCTGGCGGACATCGCCGCCTCGCCCCTCATCGCCGCGCCCCTGGCCCCGCTGCTGGAGCGCCACCGCGGCCACATCGACCTGGTGCGCGTCAGGGCCCGCTACGAGCGCGGCGTCGTCTTCTTCGACCTCGTGGACGAGGGCGTGGACAGCCTCAACAAGTTCATCGCCTACGCGCTCTACCCGGACGCGCGCTACACGCTGTGGGTGGGGAAGGGCGCCTCGCGCGCCAAGGTGTCGCTCGGCTCCAACCCGTGGAAGCCCGAGCTGCGCCAGCACGACCTGGCCGCCATCGCCGGGCGCTACGGCGGAGGCGGGCACCCGGTGGTGGCCGCCGTCAGCTTCAAGGCGGACCAGGCCGACAAGGCCCGCGCCGCGTACGGCGAAATCCTCGCGGAGCTGTCCACCGCCGGGTGAGCCTCCGCGCCCGTCAGGCCCGGGCCGTGGAGCCCGGGCCTCACCGGCCCTACCGGCGCTCGAAGAAGGGGAAGCCGGCCTGCCGCAACAGGCGCACCACCGTCACCATGGGCAGGCCCTGCACGTTGGTGCGGTCTCCCTCCAGTCGCTGCAGCAGCGCCTGCCCGGCGCCCTCCACCCGGTAGCTGCCGCAGCAGCCGCGCCACTCCTCCAGGTCCAGGTAGCGCTCCAGCTCGTCCGGCTCCAGGCGGTAGAAGGTGAGGCGGGCGCGCTCCACGCCCTCGGTGATGTGGCCGCCCGGCCCCACCAGGCACACACCGGTGTGGATGTCGTGGGTGCGCCCCATCAACTGGCCGAGCTGCCGCCGCGCATCGTCCCGGTCCACGGGCTTCGTGAGGATTCTGCCGCCCACCTCCACGAGCTGGTCCGCGCCCAGCACCCATGCGCCCGGGTGGCGGTCCTTCACGGCGCGGGCCTTGCGCGCCGCCAGCTCCAGCACGGCCTCCTCGGCGGACAGGTGGGGGGCCACCGTCTCGTCCACACCCGGGGCCTCGGTGCGATAGGGGATGCCCATCCCATCCATCAGGGCCCGCCGGGCGCTCGACGTCGACGCCAGAATCAGGTCTCTCATAGGCCGCCCAACCTAATGCACGTCCCCCCGTGGCGGGATTGCGGCAAGCGAGCAGACACGTCGATGTTTCCCGTCCGCCGGGTGATGCCGTACCCTGGCGGCCCATGTCGCGGCGCGGTCTGCTCGCCCTCTGTCTCCTTTTCGCTGCCTGCAAGCGCACCGCTCCGGCCCCCGCAGCGCCGGACGCGGGGGCTTCCGTCACGGCCTCGGTGGGCGCCTCCAGCGCGCCGGCCGCCGGTGACGCGCCCGTCATGCCCCCCGAGGACGCCACCCACCGGGTGCGGCCACTGGCGGTGTGCCGCGCCGAGGGCGCCGCCCCGCTGGACGCCGCGCGCCGCTACTTCGACGACGGGCGCTTCGAGGAGGCCCTGTCCTGCGCCGCGCAGGCCGCCGCCCTGGAGCCGGACCTGGCCGCCGCCCACGCCGAGCGCGGCATCGCGCTCGCCGCCCTGGGCCGCGAGCCGGAGGCGCAGCTCGCCTACGCGCGCGCGCTCGCCATCGACCCGGGGGACTCGGACGCGCTCCTGGGCGCCGCGCACCTGTACGCCGTGCAGCTGCCCTCCACGCGCGAGCGGGACGAGCTGGGCGTCCTCTACGCCGAGCGCGGGCTGTCGCAGCCCAACACGCCGCCGGAGCTGGTGCCCCACCTGGCGCTGGTGGCGGCCATGGCCTTCAACGATTTGGGACAGGCGGAGGAGGCCCTCGCGCGCGCCGCCATCGTCCTGGCGCGAGAGCCCGGCAGCAGGGAGGCCCTCTACGAGCGCGCCCTGGCCCTCTTCGAGCTGTGCCGCTTCGCCGAGGCGAAGGCGGCCTTCTCCAGGCTGCTGGACGACGCCGAGCGGGCCGCGCACGCGCACCAGCACCTGGGGCTGCTCCTGGAGCGCGAGGGCCGGTGGAAGCAGGCGCAGGTGCACTTCGACAAGGCCCGCGCGCTGGCGCCCGAGGACTTCCCGGCCCCGCCGCTGCCCTCGGAGGATGCCTTCCGCGCCGAGGTGCTGCGCGCCGTGGCCGCGCTCCCGGAGGACATGCGCGGCGACCTGGACGGCGTGCCCGTCACCGCCGAGGAGCTGCCCGCGGACGGAGACCTGCTGGCCAACCAGCCGCCCCTGTCGCCCACGATTCTGGGCCTCTTCCGGGGCCCTCCGCTGGGCGAGCCGTGTGATGGCTCGGAGACACCGTGCCGCTCCGTGGTGTTGTACCGGCGCAACCTGGCGCGCGCGGTGCGCACCCCCGAGGAGCTGCGCGAGCAGATTCGTGTGACGCTGCTCCACGAAATCGGGCACCTTCGCGGCGAGGACGACGAAGAACTGGCCGCGCGCGGCCTGGAGTGAGAGCCCGATGCCCCCCCAAGCAGCCCTTCCCGTGGCGCGCGCCAGTCTCAAGGGCGCCAAGTCGCTGCGCCGTGGCAACCCCTGGCTGTACCGCACCGAGCTGGCCGCCCCGCCCGACGTGAAGGGCCCCGGCGCGGTGGTGCTGGTGGTGGACCCGCAGGGCAACCCCATTGGCCAGGCCCTCTACGCGCGCCGCTCGCCGCTGGCGCTGCGCCTGCTGACGCGCAAGAGCCCCGCCGAGGAGCCGGTGGACGACGCCTTCTTCCGCCGGCGGCTGGAGGCCTCGCTCGCGCGCCGCGCCCCGCTGGCCGGCCGCGACGGGCTGCGGCTGGTGCACGGCGAGGCGGACCTCTTGCCGGGTCTCTTCGTGGACCGCTACGGCGCGGGCCTCACCGTGCAGACGATTTCGGAGGGCATGGACGCCCGGAAGGAGTCGCTCGCGCGGATGCTGGCGGAGCTGACCGGCGCCACGCACGTGGTGGCCCGCGACGATGGCTCCGGCCGCGACTTCGAGGGCCTGCCCCGCGAGGCGCGCCTGCTGCACGGCCAGGGCGACGCGCGCTTCACCTACCACGAGGGGGAGAACCGCTTCGAGGTGGACCTCCTGGGCGACATGAAGACGGGCGCCTTCCTGGACCAGGTGGACAACCACCTGCGCGCAGGCGAGCTGGCGCGCGGCGAGGCGCTGGACCTCTTCAGCTACCACGGCGGCTTCGCGCTCTCGCTCGCGCGCACCTGCGCCTCCGTGCTCGCGGTGGAGCAGGACCCGAAGGCCGCCGCGCGCGCGAAGGCCAACGCCGAGGCCAACGGCCGGACGAATGTCACCGTGGAGAACGCCAACGCCTTCGACGTGCTCAAGCGCTTCGACACGGAAGGGCGCCGCTTCGACACCGTGGTGCTGGACCCGCCCGGCCTCGCCAAGCGGCGCGAGGGCCTGACGACCGCGCTGCGCGCCTACCACGAACTCAACCTGCGCGCCCTGCGCTGCCTCAAGCCGGACGGCCTGCTCGTCACCTGCTCCTGCTCCGGCAAGCTGGACCGCGCGGGCTTCGAGGAGATGGTGCTGGCCGCCGCAGCGGACGCGAAGCGCCCGGTGCAGATTCTCGAGCGCCGTGGCGCCGGGCTGGACCACCCCGTGCTCGGCGGCCTGCTGGAGACGGAGTACCTCAAGGCCCTCTATGTGAGGGCCCTGTAGTCCACCTCCGAGCACCCGCTGGGACTGCTACGGCAGCCCCAGCTCCTTCTTCAGCCGGCTGACGACCTTGAAGTACTCGGTCCGGGGGAAGGGGACGTTGAGGATGTGGAAGTCCTTCTTCGCCAGCCCCACGCAGCCGAAGCAGTAGTTGCAGTCCTGCAGGTTGCGGCTGAGCACGAGGTACGCGCTGCTGGTGCAGTTCTCGCTCTGCACGCAGTAGGCGCACGCGTGGCAGCTCTTGCACTCCACGCAGTGCGAGCAGTTGTTGCACAGCTCGCACCGCGTGCAGTGGGTGCACTGGAAGCAGCTGTCGCAGTCCTTGCAGAACATGCAGTTGGCGCAGCGCTGGCAGCCCTCGCACGCGTACGAGCCCGGGTTGCCCGGGTCCGACGCGAAGCTCTTCGCCAGCTTCTGGAGCTGATCCAGGAACTCCCGCTTGCCCAGGCTGGCCACCGCGTCGCGCGCCGCCTTCTCCTCCGCGAGCAGGTCCGCCTTGGGCCGCGTTCCTTTGTCCTTCACCACCAGGGAGACTCCTTGCCCATCTCGAAAAGGTTCACTGCAACCGGGCCAGCCCGGCCAGGTCGATACCGCGCGCCACCCGTCGCACCTCCACGGTGCCCGGGAAGCCCCGGCTGGTGACGGCCACCACGAAGCGCTCGCCCACCAGGAGGTTCGCCTCCGCCAGCGACTCCTCCTCGTCGTATCGCACGAAGCCCACGGCGTCCTCCCAGAGAATGGGGGCCGCCGGGTCGCTCGGGTCCCTTCCTTTCGCCCGCTGGGCCGCGTCGCGGATGGCCTGTCCAATCTTCCCGCCCATCGTGGTGTCCACGATGCGCACCTTCACCTCTCGCCCCTCACCTCGGGTGAAGAGGCGCTCGGCCTCGGAGACGGACACCTCGCCGTACTTCCCCGTGGAGCCCTGGGTGTGGGTCACGGTGAAGCCCTCCAGCTGTGACGGCAGGAAGGGTGCCAGCTGCTTGAAGTACACGCAGGGCGCGCTCTCCGCGGGGACGGACGGTGTCACCTCGGCCGGAGCGCTACCGTTGTCGAGGCAACCCGCGCCCGCGCCCGACGCGAGGAAAGCGGCGATGAGCCGTGGGAAGAAGTCGCGCACAGGCGAATCAAAGGGTATCCCTGGGCCGCGCGCAATGGACCTCTCGAAGCTCAACCCTCCGCAGCGCGAGGCCGTGGTGACCCTCCAGGGGCCGCTCCTCGTGCTGGCAGGCGCCGGCAGCGGCAAGACCCGCGTCATCACCCACCGCATCGTCCATCTGCTCAACGAGCGGCCGGGCCACATCATGGCCCGCAACATCCTCGCGGTGACCTTCACCAACAAGGCCGCCACGGAGATGAAGGAGCGGCTGGTCCACATGGCGGGGCCCCGCGCTCAGGGGGTGCTGGTGTGCACCTTCCACGCCTTCGGCGCGGAGCTGCTGCGCGAGGACATCCACCGGCTGGGCTGGCCGAGGAAGTTCGCCATCGCCGACATGGGCGACCAGCTCGCCATCATCCGGCGCGCCATGCGCGACCACAAAATCGACGACCGCTCGTTCGACGCGCGCAAGGTCCTCACGCTCATCTCCAAGGCGAAGAACTCCGGCAAGGCGCCGGAGCCCAAGCCCGAGGGCATTGGCGACGACTACGACCTCATCACCCACATGGTGTACCCGGACTACCAGCTCGCGCTGAAGGCGCAGGGCTCGGTGGACTTCGACGACCTGCTGCTCTTGCCCACGCGCCTGCTGCGCGAGTTCCCGGACCTGTACGAGAAGTACACCCGGCGCTTCCGCTACCTGCTGGTGGACGAGTTCCAGGACACCAACATCGCCCAGCTGGAGCTGCTCAAGCTCATGGCCGGCGAGCAGCGCAACGTGTGCGCGGTGGGTGACGACGACCAGTGCATCTACTCGTGGCGCGGCGCCGAGGTGCGCAACATCCTCGACTTCGACCGCTTCTTCCCCGGAGGGAAGGAAGTGCGGCTGGAGCAGAACTACCGCTCCGTCCAGACGGTGCTGGACGCGGCCAACGCCGTCATCGCCAAGAATCCCGAGCGCAAGGCCAAGCAGATGTGGACCGACCGCAAGGGTGGGCCGAAGGTGAAGGTGGTGGGCTGCCCCAACGACGAGGAGGAGGCCCGCTTCGTCGCGCACGAAATCCAGAAGCACATCTCCCTGGGAGTGCCCGCGGACGAAATCGCGGTGCTCTACCGCACCAACGGCCAGGCCCACCCGGTGGAGGAGATGCTGCGCGAGAAGAACATCGCCTACGAAGTGGTCGGCGGCAGCGAGTTCTTCGACCGGCGCGAGGTGAAGGACGTCATCGCGTACTTCAAGGTCATCGTGAACAAGCTGGACGAAATCTCGCTCATGCGCATCGTCAACGTGCCCTCGCGCGGCATCGGCGACGTGACGATGGAGCGGCTCAACGTCCACGCCCGGGGCGAGGGCGTCACGCTGTGGACGGTGATGCGCAAGGCGGACACGTACGAGGACCTGCCTCCCGGCGCCGGCGCCAAGGTGCTGGAGTTCGTCCAGCTCATCGAGCGCTACCGCGACGCGTACGAGCACGGCCAATTGGCCGCCGTCACCCGCAAGCTCCTGGAGGAGATTGGCTTCCGCGAGGCCACGCGCGCCCACGCCACCTCCGCCACCAGCGCCGACAAGAAGCTCAAGAGCGTGGACGGGGTGCTCAACTCGCTGGAGAACTTCGAGAAGCGCGAGGGCCCCAAGGCCAGCCTCCTGACCTACCTCAACCGCCTCAGCCTGGACACGCGGCAGGAGGAAGAGGAGGTGCCCGGAGGCCACCGCCGCGTCACGCTGATGACGGTGCACTCCTCCAAGGGCCTGGAGTACCGGCTCGTCTTCTTCATCGGCATGGAGGAGGACCTGATGCCCCACGGCGGCATGCAGGGCGAGCCGCAGAACCTCGAGGAGGAGCGGCGCCTCTGCTACGTGGGCATCACCCGCGCCAAGGAGCTGTTGTACCTGACGCGGGCCAACACCCGCGTGAAGCGCGGCAAGGAGGTGCCCCGCACCCCCTCCCGCTTCCTGGAGGACCTCCCTCCCGAGGTGGTGGAGAAGGTGGACCTGGACGCGCCGCGTCAGGGCCCGCCCACGACCGAGGAGAAGAACTTCTTCGCCAACCTGAAGGAGCGCTTCAAGAAGCCGGGGGCTCCTGGCGCCGGGCCCCCCCGGGGGGCGGCCGGGTAGGGGAGCGCCTTCCCGGAAGCTGTCCCACCCCCTTCCGGGTGGGCAATCCGGACGGCAGGCGCGCGGCGACCTTGACTTGATCCGCCGCACCCACTAGGACGGTCGGCCTTTCCGGGTCGGCGTGGAGTTTTCACGGCGAACCCGTGGTTGGTTTGGCACGAGCAGCGGTCCCTGGCATGCACCCGGCGACCGCGAGAAGTTTGGAGTGCAAATAAATGTCGCAGAAGACCTACAGCGCGAAGGCTGGGGACATCAAGCGCCAGTGGCACGTCGTTGACGTGTCCGACAAGGTGCTGGGCCGCGCGGCGAGCCAGATTGCCACCCTGCTGAAGGGCAAGCACAAGCCCACCTACACGCCGTCCATCGACACCGGCGACCACGTGGTCGTCATCAACGCCGACAAGGTGAAGGTGACGGGCACGAAGGAGCAGGACAAGATGTACTACCGGCACCCGCGCGCGGGTTTCCCCGGTGCCCTGAAGATCACCAACCTGGAGAAGCTCCGCCAGCGTCATCCCGAGGACATCATCATCAACGCCGTGCGCCGCATGCTGCCCCGCAACGCGCTCGGCCGGCAGATGATGACGAAGCTGAAGGTCTATGCGGGTGACACCCATCCTCACGCCGCCCAGAAGCCGGCCGCGTTCGAGGTCGAGGCGTAAAGGGAGACCACGTCCATGCCCATCCACCAAGAACTCGGTTTCTACGCCACCGGCCGCCGCAAGGAGGCCACCGCCCGCGTGTGGCTCCGCCCCGGCACCGGTCAGGTCACCATCAACGGTCGTGAGATCAACGACTACTTCGGTCGCGAGACCTCGAAGATGGTGCTCAACCAGCCCCTCGAGATCCTCGAGCAGAAGGGCAAGATCGACGTCACCGTGAACGTGAAGGGTGGCGGTCTGTCCGGTCAGGCCGGCGCCATCCGCCACGGCATCGCCCGGGCCCTGTGCTCCTTCAACCCGGAGTTCCGTCCGGCGCTGAAGAAGGCCGGC
This sequence comes from Pyxidicoccus fallax, assembly GCF_012933655.1. GTDB lineage: Bacteria > Myxococcota > Myxococcia > Myxococcales > Myxococcaceae > Myxococcus > Myxococcus fallax. Next base: position 22,787 of record NZ_JABBJJ010000164.1, read on the forward strand.
TTCCTCACCCGCGATGCTCGCGCGGTCGAGCGCAAGAAGTACGGCCAGCCGGGCGCGCGTCGCCGGTTCCAGTTCTCCAAGCGCTAAGCTCACGCTCGGCTGCTTGCAGTCACTCGCGGCGGGGGTCCTCTTCTGGGGGCCTCCGCCGTGGTGCTTTGCGGGGTCGGGTTCGTCCCATCGCGTCGTGACATGGGGCTCTGCTACCATCCGCCCTGCTCATGGAACTGAACGAGATTCTGCAGATCGCCCTGCGCGGCGGTGCCTCCGACATTCATCTCAAGGCCGGCCTCCCGCCCATGTTCCGCGTGGACGGCTCGCTGGTGCCGCTCAAGGACGGCCGCCGCCTCCCTCCGGAGGAGGTGGCGCGCATGGCCTTCGGCATCATGAACGAGTTCCAGAAGGAGAAGTTCAAGGCGAGCAACGAGGTGGACCTCGCCTACGGCGTCCCCGGGCTGGGCCGCTTCCGCGTCAACGTCTTCCAGCAGCGCGGCACCGTGGGCGCGGTGCTCCGCGTCATCCCCTTCAAGGTGATGACGATGCAGGATCTGCTGCTGCCCCAGGTGCTCGCGAAGCTCTGCGGCGAGGAGCGCGGCCTCATCCTGGTGACGGGCACCACGGGCTCCGGCAAGTCCACCACGCTGGCGGCGATGATCGACCACATCAACGCCAACGAGACCAGCCACATCATGACGATTGAGGACCCCATCGAGTTCCTCATTCGCGACAAGCGCTCCATCGTGAACCAGCGCGAGGTCGGCGTGGACACGATGAGCTTCGCGCAGGCCCTCAAGAGCGCCCTGCGGCAGGACCCGGACGTCATCCTCGTGGGCGAAATGCGAGACCACGAGACGATTGAAACGGCGCTCCACGCGGCGGAGACGGGCCACCTCGTCATGTCCACGCTGCACACGCTGGACGCCACGGAGACCATCAACCGCATCGTCTCCGCCTTCCCTCCGCACCAGCAGAAGCAGGTGCGCCTGCAGCTCGCGAGCGTGCTCAAGGGCGTGGTGAGTCAGCGCCTCGTGCCGCGCGCGGACGGCAAGGGCCGCGTGGCCGCGGTGGAGGTGCTGCGCGTCACCGCCCGCGTGCGCGAGCTCATCGAGGACAAGGACCGCACGAAGGAGATCCACGACGCCATCGCCCAGGGCACGGACTCGTACGGGATGCAGACCTTCGACCAGTCGCTGATGAGCCTGGTGCGGCAGGGGCTCGTCACCTACGAGGAGGCCCACCGGCAGGCCACCAACCCGGACGACTTCGCGCTGCGCTTCTCCGGCATCAGCGGCACGTCCGACTCCAAGTGGGACAACTTCGACGCCAAGCCGGGCGAGGCCCGTCCCATCCCCGGCTCCGCGTCCTTCGCGCAGAAGGGCGCGCCCGCGGCAGCGGCTCCGGCGCCCGCCGCCCCGGCCACGCCGACGCCCGCTCCGGTGGCCCAGACCCTGCGCCCCGGCGCTCCGGCCGCCGCGCGTCCCGCCGCGCCGCCTCCCGGAGTCGCCCGTCCGGCCGCGCCCGCCGCGCGTCCGCCGACGCCGCCTCCCGCACCGGCCCCGGCTCCCGCCGCCGGTGGGGATGACGACTTCCAGATTGAGCGCTTCTGAGTGAGCGCCAGAGGGGCCGTGCTCGGACAGCCGGCCTCCCTCACGGGTGCTCCTGAAACACCACGGCGGCGGTGCCATGTGCCTGGCATCGCCGCCGTTCGTGCGTTTCGGGGGTGCTGACGCGACGGGCCCTTTCCGCCTACGCGTCCTCCTCACCGAGCATGGCCCGCAGCCGGGACAGGCGCAGCGGGCCGATGAGGCCCTCCTTGGAGAGCGCCTGGAGCAGCTGCGCGGTGGTGTGCACCTTGGCCTCCTGCTCCTCCTCGGGCCGGTCCACCACCTCCGCGTCGAGCAGCGCCTCCATGTGCTCGGGGTTGATGGGGGCGGGCCCCTCGGACCAGGCGATGTCGAAGAGGGCGCGGGCCATGCCCTCGCGCACCTTGCGCTCGACGTCGTTGGAGGAGCCCTTCACGAAGGCCAGGAAGAGGGCGTCGACGGCCTCCTTGGTGAGGGCGGCCAGCGCGGGCACCTCGCCCAGGGCCTCCTTCACGTACTCGCGGTCGAAGGTGTCCACGTCCTGCTCGTAGCCGAAGGCCTCCTCCAGCAGGATGGAGGCGATGAAGGCGTCCGCCTCCTCCTCGCTGGCGCCCTCCTCGGCGAGCGCCTCGCGCGCCTTGCGCGTGGGCTCGGCCAGCTCCGGGTCCTCGCGCATGGCGCGCGCCGCGGCGTGGGCCGCCAGCAGCACCAGCGAGGCCTGAGCGTCGGACGAGAGGGCGCGGCCGCCCACGCCCAGCATCACGGCCTGGTGCTTGGGGTGCGCGGCGGCGGCATCGGCGAAGGCCTGCTCCTCCGGGGACAGGGCTTCTCCTGCCTGCTGCTTGCGAAGCGTCTCCCGGGCGGTTTCGGCGGTGAGGTAGCTGGCGAGGACGGGGTGCATGGTTGGGCCTGTTACCACATGCTAGGTATCCCGCCATGCATCCGGAGGACGAAGCTCCCGACGAGGGCCCCGACGCTGTTCGCCGCGCCACGGACGCCTGCCTGAAGCTGTTGTCCATGCGCTCCCGCAGCCGGCACGAGCTGGAGCAGGCCCTCACCCGCAAGGGCTTCTCCGAGACGGTGCGCGAGCAGGCGCTCGCCCGCGTCCAGGGCTGGGGCTACCTCGACGACGCGCGCTTCGCCGAGGAGCGCGCCGCCTCGCTCCTGCGCAAGGGCCGGCTGGGTCCGCGCGCCGTGCTCCAGCGGCTGGAGGCCCACGGGGTGGGGGACGCGGCGGCCCGGGAGGCCGTGGCGCGAGCCGCCGGCACGGAGGGCTTCGACGCGCTGACGGCCGCCCGCGCGGTGCTGGAGGGGAAGGGGCTGCTCGGCTGCACGCTGTCCGCGAAGGAACGGGCGCGCGCGGCACGGCTCCTCGACAGCCGGGGCTTTTCGGAGGACGTCATCCACCGGCTGCTGGGTGAACCTTCGCTGGACCCCTCCGGTCCGGAGGAATAGCGTGGTGGAGATGCGTTCCGCCGTCGCCTTCCTGACCGCCGCCCTGCTGCTGACCTCCGGCTGTGCCTCGCTCACCTCGGGCCAGGCCGGCGAGCCCGACTATGCCTCCCTCGCCGACGAGAACCTGCGGCTGGGCACCGAGGCCCTGGAGAACAAGGACTTCCTCCGGGCCCAGAAGTACTTCGACTACGTCCGCACGAAGTTCCCCTACCAGGAGGCCGCCCGCGAGGCGGAGCTGAAGCTGGCCGACCTGGAGTTCGCCCGCGAGGCCTTCCAGGAAGCGCGCGACGCATACCAGAACTTCATCAAGCTCCACCCCACGCACCCCAAGGTGGACTACGCCGCCTACCGCTCCGCCCTCACGCACGTGGAGGACTACCCCTCGGAGTTCTTCGCCCTGCCGCCCTCGGAGGAGAAGGACCAGGGGGAAATCAAGGCCGCGCTCGTGGCCATGGAGGAGTTCCAGCGCCAGTACCCCCAGTCCGAGTACGCCCCCGAGGCCAAGGCCCACGCGAACGACGCCCGCAAGCGCCTGGCCGAGCACGAGCTGTACGTGGCCGCCTTCTACAAGCGGCGCGAGCGCTGGAAGGCCGTGGCCCAGCGCCTGGAGTCCATGCTGCGCCGCTACCCGGGCACCGAGTACGAGGAGCAGGCCCTCTTCGACCTGCACACGGCCTACGTGCGGCTGAATGACCCGAAGAAGGCGGAGGAGACGCTGCGCCAGGTGCTCAAGCGCCTGCCGGGAACGCCCGCCGCGGAGCGTGCCCAGCGTCTGCTGGGCCCGTGAGGACCACCCAGGAGTGGAGCCGCTTCGGCGGCGGCCTCATCATCCTGCTGGCGCTGGGCGCCACCCTGGCCGTGTTCGCCCCCCGCTTCCTGGGCGCGGCGGCCGGCCCCGAGGCGGAAATCATCACCGCCCTGAAGCAGACGGAGGCCGACGGGATGACCCTGCCCGTGCCCGGCTCGGACCTCCCCCTGAAGTCCCAGAAGCACCGCTTCGCCCGCATCACCGTGGCGGTGGAGCCCGGCGGGAAGCGGGCCGAGGCCTACGCCACGCTCGACTTCGACGGCACCCTCGGCACCACCCGGGTGGGCACCGCCGGGGTGGAGCGGGTGCCCTTCGTCCTGCGCGACGGGGACTGGGTGCCGGAGGGCACGGCGGCCCCCCGGCTGGTGGCCGTGGTGGCGGCCCTGGAGGGCCGGAGGCGGGCGCTCCAGGCGGCGGACGCGGACGCCCTCGGGCGGCTGGCGGCGCCGGGCACCCCCGGGGTGGGCG
>NZ_JABBJJ010000165.1 GCF_012933655.1 Pyxidicoccus fallax
CCCCGGGGCCCGCAACCAACCTGGAACGGAACGTCCACTCCGCGCGGTCCTACCGCCCACCCCGGGGCCGGCGCCCTGGAGCGGAACTTCCATTCCGAGCGGGCCTGTCGCCCCGGAGCCCGAGCCTGAATGGAACTTCCATTCCGAGCGGGCCTGTCGCTCCGGAGCCCGAGCCTGAATGGAACTTCCATTCCGAGCGGGCCTGTCGCTCCGGAGCCCGAGCCTGAATGGAACTTCCATTCCGAGCGTGCTTTCTGCTCCCCGGGAGCCCGCAGCCTGGAGCGGAACTTCCATTCCGCGCGAGCTTGCTGCTTCCCGGGAGCCCGCAGCCTGGAGTGGAACTTCCATTCCGCGCGGGCTTGGTGCTCCCGGGGCCCGCGCCCTGGAGTGGAACTTCCATTCCGCGCGAGCTTGCTGCTCCCCGGGAGCCCGAGCCTGAATGGAACTTCCATTCCGCGCGAGCTTGCTGCTCCCGGGAGCCCGCGCCCTGGCGCGAAACCTCCATTCCGCGCGTGGGCCTGCCGCTCCCGAGACTCCGCATCCGGAATGGAGCCTCCATTCCGCGGGCCTGCCCGCTCCTCGGTGGTCGCGAGCGGTGGTCGCGCCAGAGGGCAGGTGTCTGGCTCCTCAATGGAGGGATGCGAGAGGTGAGGGCAGGTGCATCCTGGCTGGCGGCTGCGAAGCGAACGGGCGTCCGTTCAGGCTCCCTCGGGCAGTTCCCTATCGCTCATGAACGAGTCAGCCGGCTTCTTCCTCCTGGATGTCCACGGCCCTCGATTCCGTGAGCAGGTGGAGCACGGGATGGAGGTTCATCGCCTCCTCGGGAAGGGTGACGAGCACCATTCCTCCCGACTCCACCACCCGCAGCTTGCGCTCCTCCCGCAGCAACCGGAGCCGTGACAGCGGGAAGCACTCCTGTCTGCCATCCAGCTTCACGTGGAGGCCTCGGGCGTCGAGCACCGCATCTCCCCACGTCACCGGCCGTCCCGCTTCGAGCAGCGTCGCCAGGTGCTCGGTGACGGGCGGAAGCAGGCGTTGGAACACTCGCTCCAGGTCCGTGTCTGGCCGTCGCCGCTCGTTCTTGAAGTCGATGCGGCGTCCGTCCTCGGCCACCACGGTGAGCCGGTACTGCTGGCCCACCGAGATGCCATGCACCTCCAGGGGCGTGACGGAGAACCCGAGCCCCCGCACCTCATCGTCGCGCAGGGCCACGGGCTTCGCCGGCCACCGCCACAGCGTCAGGCCCCCCTCGTGCACCGTCAGGAAGGTGGGGCGGAGGCGCCACGCGGCCCCGAGAACGAGGCCACCGAGTCCCGTCACCGCCAGCACCGACAGCCAGTCCGCGGAAGCCCACCAGCGCATGAACCCGGAGCCCCCCACGAGCGCGAGCCCGAAGAGAACGTAGAGCAGGAAGTCGACGATGGAGGTGCGGCGCCGGAAGAGCACATGCCCGAGCCCCTCCGCCAGGACATCCGGGACGTGGGCGTTCGCGGGCAGGGCGCGCGTCAGCAGCGCGAGCAGAGGAAGCGCATTCGCGCTGGCTCGCGGCACGGTGAGGAAGGGCTCGGCCTGTCCCCGCCGCCACACCTGCACGCCCGCGCTGGTGACGCCCACGCCGGACAGGTCGCTCCGGGGCAGGACTCCCTCCTTGCACCGCAGCGCCGCCGCATCGAGTTGCCAGCCCTCTCCGCGCACGGACTGCCCGGCCGTGAGCCGCTGCTCGAAGCAGAGCGTCACCGCCCGCACCAGTCGCTCCAGTCCCGGACGCAGCACGTCGTCGGTCTCCACGGGCGCGAGGTGCTCCAGCGCCGCCTCGTCCCGCGGCCCCTTCAACACGAGCAGGCGGTGCAGGGCCACCTCCTCGCCATTGCGGTACCAGGGCCTCTCATCGAGCGTGAGGGACTCGAGCGAATAGAAGGGAAAGTCCTGTCCGCTCCCAGGCCTGCCCACCCGCACCGAGTGCGGACCGACCACCAGCGTCGCGCGCGAGCCCCGGGGGCGCGTGGCCCAGACCCAGTCCGCGAGCGCGACGACGGCTCCAACGGAGAAGTAGAGCGCGAAGACGGGATGCCACCCCTTGATGAGCAGCAGGGGAAGCACGCCCATCACGATGGCACCGACGAGGACGGCGAGCGGGCCCGGGCGGTAGCGCGGGCGCGTGGGCCTCAGGTGGATGACGGTGGGCAGCGCCTCGGCGCGCGGCTCCGCGAGGGCACGCGGTGTCTCCGGGACCCGCGATGGCACGAGGCCGCGAGGGAGCAGCGGCGGTGCCTCCGTCCCCGTGTCCTCCTGGAGCGATGCCCGCAGCGCCTTGCGTGCCAGCGCGTCACGCACGCCGGCCACGATGCCCACCATCCCCAGTCCCGAGAAGAAGAGGATGAAGAGCCCGCCGCCGACCTGGTTCCACACCTCTCGCGTCGTGCCCTCGAACAACGGCGTCGGCCCGCGGAGGAACAGCTCCCAGGTCAGGAACCCCGCCATCCCCAGGAACATGAGGGCACCCCCCACGGCCTGGGCAGGGGTGAGCGGCTCTCTCGCATCCATGAGGGCCCACCTTGCGTCCCCCCATCCCGGGCCCACAAGTCCCCCTGCCGCACGCCTGTCCGTCCTCACTCCACTCCGGGTGACAGGCGCTCGCCGTGCCCGCTGATCACTGTCCGCTTCTGGGACGCCACTTTCCGCAACCGGGCACCGGACTTGGGACGGCCCCCCCTGTCCCGAGCAAATCCAGGGCTTTGCACCGCGAAAAGCAATTGGCACGCGCCTCGCTCTTAGAGAGGGCGTGGACATTCCCAAAGCCAAGAAGAAGACCCGCAAGCCCTGGGTCCTCGCCATCGCCGGCGCCTGCGCGCTCATCGCCGTGACGGTGGGCCTGTCCCGGCTGAAGCCGGCGGCGCCCTCGGTGGAGCGTGCGTCCGTCTGGCTGGACACGGTGAAGCGCGGCCCCATGGTGCGGCAGGTGAAGGGCGCGGGCACGCTGGTGCCCGAGTACATCCGCTGGCTCACCGCTGACACCGCCGGCCGCGTGGAGCGCATCCACGTGCGCCCCGGCGCCACCGTCACCGCCGACACGCTCCTCATAGAGCTGGCCAACCCGGACGTGCAGCTCCAGGCCCTGGAGGCGGAGCGTCAGCTCGCCAGCGCCCAGGCGGAGCTCATCCGCATGCGTACGGAGCTGGAGACGATGCGCCTCGCGCAGGAGGCCCTGGTCACCTCCCTCACCGCCGAGTCCGCCGACGCCAGCCGCCGAGCCGAGGCCAGCACCACGCTCCATCAGAAGGAGCTCATCGGTGACCTGGAGGTGAAGCAGACGAGCGAGAAGGCCGGCGAGATGTCCCGCCGTCTCGACCTGGAGCGCAAGAAGCTCCAGGTGGTGGCCACCAACATGAAGGACCAGCTCGCCGCGCAGCAGGGCCAGGTCGAGCGGTTGAAAGCGGTCGCCCAGTTCCGCCGTACACAGGTGGAGTCGATGAAGGTGCGCGCGGGGGAGGACGGTGTGCTGCAGGAGCTGCCGTTGGAGCTGGGACAGTGGGTGACGCCGGGCGTGCTCCTGGCGAAGGTGGTGAAGCCCGAGCGGCTGAAGGCGGAGCTGCGCATCGCGGAGACGCAGGCACGCGACATCCAGCCGGGCCAGAAGGCGCTGGTGGACACGCGCAACGGGGTGGTGGAGGGCACGGTGGCGCGGGTGGCCCCGGCGGCGAGCCAGGGCACGGTGCGCGTGGAGGTGTCGCTGCCCGCCGAGCTGCCCCGCGGCGCGCGGCCCGACCTCACGGTGGAGGGGACGGTGGAGCTGGAGCGGCTGGCCAACGTGCTCTCCGTGGGCCGCCCCGCGGGCGCGCAGCCCAACGGGACGATGTCCCTCTTCCGGCTGATGCCCGGAAGCGACGAAGCGATTCGGGTGCCGGTGCAGCTCGGCCGGGGCTCGGTGAATGCCGTGGAGGTCGTGCAGGGCCTTCAAGAAGGCGACCAGGTGGTTCTCTCGGACATGGCCGCGTGGGACGCGGTCGAGCGGGTGAGGCTGCGATGATGACGACGGACAAAGTGGAGGCGCCCGCTTCGACGGAGGAGGCGGTGCTGGCGGGTGGACCGAAGACGGAGGCGGGCAAGTCCCTCATCCAGCTCGAGGGCCTGACGAAGGTCTTCGAGACGGAGGAGGTGGAGACGCACGCGCTCTCCAACATCCACCTCACCATCCGCCAGGGCGAGTGGGTGGCGATTGTGGGCCCCTCGGGCTCCGGCAAGTCCACGCTGCTGGCGGTGCTGGGCCTGCTCGACACGGCCTCGCGCGGCACGTACCTGCTGGACGGGCGCAGCGTGCTGGAGTTGTCGCCGTCGGACCGCGCGCTGGTGCGCAACCGGCACATCGGCTTCATCTTCCAGAGCTTCAACCTCATCGGCGACCTGACGGTGTTCGAGAACGTGGAGCTGCCGCTGACGTACCGGGGCATGCCCGCGGCCGAGCGCAAGCAGCGGGTGGAGCGCGCGCTGGAGAAGGTGGGCATGGCGCACCGGGCGCGGCACATGCCGGGCCAGCTCTCCGGCGGTCAGCAGCAGCGCGTCGCGGTGGCGCGCGCGGTGGCGGGCGACCCGCTCATCCTCCTGGCCGACGAGCCCACGGGTAACCTCGACTCGAAGAACGGCGAGGCGGTGATGCAGCTCCTGTCCGAGCTGCACAAGGGGGGCGCCACCATCTGCATGGTGACGCACGACCCGGCGCACGCGCGCGTCGCCACGCGCACGGTGAGCCTCTTCGACGGCCGCGTCGTGCAGGACGAGCAGCGCCGCTGAGCCGCTGAAGAACCCTTTCGAGCCCCGCTTCCCATCCCCTCCCTCGTCCACCCGGACGAGGGACTCGGGTGGTGTCTGCCTCAGGACCCCCATGGAAACCCTCCTCCAGGACATCCGCTACGCGCTGCGCACGCTGGCCAAGAGCCCCGGCTTCACGCTGGTGGCGGTGCTCGCGCTGGCGCTCGGCATCGGCGCCAACAGCGCGGTCTTCAGCGTGGTGAATGGCGTGCTGCTCAAGCCGCCTCCGTTCTCCGCGCCGGACCGGCTGGTGCATCTCTGGGGCAACTTCCAGAAGATGGACCTGAAGGACATCTCCGTGTCGGTGCCGGAGTACCGGGACTACCGCGAGCTGCCGCGGGCCTTCGCGTCGGTGGCGGCGTACGACATCAACGATGTCACGCTCACCGGCGGCGACACCCCGGAGCGGCTCAGCGTGACGAGCGCCACGGCTTCCTTCTTCCCCACGCTGGGCGTGACACTCGCGCGCGGCCGGGCCTTCACCGAGGACGAGGAGACGCCGGGCAAGGAGCGGGTGCTGGTGCTCACGGACAAGGCGTGGCGCACGCGCTTCGCGGAGGATGAGGGCGTGCTGGGGCGTGAGCTGCAGCTCGATGGCAACACGTACACGGTGGTGGGCGTGCTGCCCCCGGGCGTGGAGTACCCCGCCGGCACGGACGTGTACGCGCCCCTGGCCCTCACGCCGGACCAGACGGTGGAGGAGCGACGTGGCCGCCGCTTCCTGGACGTGATTGCGCGGCTGAAGCCCGGGATGACGCTGGAGTCGGCGCGGGCGGACATGGCGCGGGTGGCCTCGGAGATGGAGGCCCAGCACGAGAAGAACTACAAGGGCGCCGGCTGGGCCATCAGCGTGAAGTCGCTGGAGGACGAGGTGGTGGGCGACGTGCGCGGCACGCTGTGGCTGCTCCTGGGCGCGGTGGGCTTCGTGCTGCTGGTGGCGTGCAGCAGCGTGGCCAACCTGCTGCTGGCGCGGGCGGCGGCGCGAGGCCGCGAGGTGTCCATCCGCGCGGCGCTGGGCGCGGGCCGTCGCCGGCTGGTGGCGCAGTTCCTCACGGAGAGCCTGGTGCTCGCGTTGGCGGGTGGCGTGCTGGGCCTGCTGATGGCGCTGTGGGGCACCGACGTGCTGCTGGCGGTGGTGGGAGACGGGCTGCCGCGCGCGACGGAGGTGCGGCTGGACGTGCCGTCGGTGCTCTTCACGGCGGGGGTGTCCCTGTTCACGGGCGTGCTCTTCGGACTGGTGCCGGCGCTCCAGGCCAGCCGCGCGGACCTGAACACCGCGCTGCGCGAGGGGACGCGCGGCACGGACGGGAAGAAGGCGGGGCGGCTGCGCTCGGGGCTGGTGGTGGCGCAGGTGGCGCTGGCGCTGGTGCTGCTGGTGGGCGCGGGACTCTTCGCGAAGAGCCTGCTCGCGCTGAGCGAGGTGGAGGCGGGCTTCACTCCCGAGGGGGTGCTCACCGGCCGCGTCGCGCTGCCGCAGGCCGCGTACGCGGACACCGCGCGCCGCGCGTCCTTCATGCGGGACCTGCTCACCCGCATCCAGGCGCTGCCCGGCGTGGAGTCCGTGGGCGCGACGAACATGCTCCCGCTGGGCGGGCGCACCGACAACAGCTTCGACATCGAGGGCCGCACGAAGGCCCCGGACGAGTTCTGGCCGGCGGTGGAGACGCGCTACGCCAGCGCGGACTACCTGCTCGCGCTGAAGGTGCGGCTGCTCCAGGGGCGCATGCTTCAGGAGACGGACGGGCCGGACGCGCCCGGGGCGGTGGTCATCAACAAGACCTTCGCGAACCTCTACTGGCCGCAGGGCAACGCGCTCGGTCAGCGCCTGAAGCTGCACCGTCAGGACTCGCGGTGGTCCACGGTGGTGGGCATCGTCGATGACCTGCGCGAGTGGGGCCTGGACAACCCATCGCGGCCGGCGGCGTACTACGCGGCGGCGCAGTTCCCCCTCTACAACCTCAACCTCGTGGTGCGCTCGGCGTCGGGCAATCCGGAGTCGCTGCGCACGGCCATCGAGGCCGAGGTGCGCGCGCTCGACGGCAACCTGCCCCTGTTCAGCGTGGCGCCCATGGCGCGGCTGGTGGACGAGTCCATCGGCTCGCGGCGGCTGTCCGCCATGCTGATGGGCCTGTTCGCGGGCACGGCGCTGCTGCTGGCGGCGCTGGGCATCTCGGGCGTCATCGGCTACTCGGTGGCGCAGCGCACGCGGGAGATGGGCATCCGCATGGCGCTGGGCGCCGCGCGCCGGGACGTGCTGGCGCTGGTGCTGGGCCAGGGGCTCAAGCTGGCGGGGCTGGGCGTGGCGGTGGGGCTGGTGCTGTCGCTGGGACTGGCGCAGCTGCTGGGCGCGCTGCTGTACGGGGTGACGGCGTATGACCCGTGGACCTTCGTGGGGGTGGCCGCGCTCCTGTGTGGCGTGGCCATGTTCGCCACGTGGCTGCCGGCGCGCCGGGCCACGCGCGTGGACCCCATCATCGCGCTGAAGGCGGAGTAGCCACGCCATGGACACCTTCCTCCAGGACCTCCGGTACGCGGTGCGCGGCCTGCTGCGCGACAGGGCCTTCACGCTGGTGGCGGTGCTGACACTGGCGGTGGGCATCGGCGCCAACACCGTCATCTTCAGCTACCTGGACCGGCTGACGCTGCGGCCCTTCGACTTCCCGGAGCTGGAGCGGCTCGTCTACATCACCGAGCAGCAGCCCGGCTACGAGCGCTTGCGGCTCTCGCTGGCCACGGTGTCCGATTTGCGCGAGGAGGCCTCGCTGCTGGAGGGTGTGGGGGCCTACCGCTGGTGGGACACGAACCTCACCGGCACCGTGGAGCCCGAGCGCGTCATCGGCTACCAGGTGTCGCCGGAGCTGTTCACCGCGCTGCGCACGCCCGCCGCGCTGGGCCGCGCGCTGCTGCCGGACGAGGCGAAGGAGGGAAGCCATCAAGTCGTGGTGCTGAGCCACGGCCTGTGGGAGCGGCGCTTCGGGAAGGACGCGGGCGTGGTGGGCCGCTCGGTGACGCTGGACGGCGCGCCGTATACGGTGGTCGGGGTGATGCCGCCGGACTTCCGCTTCCCCAAGGCGGCCGAGCTGTGGGTGCCCTTGGTGCTGCCCGCGGACGCGTCGGCGCGGCGCCGGGAGCACTCCTACCAGGTGGTGGGGCGCCTGAAGGACGGGGCCACGCTGGAGTCGCTGCGCGCGCAGCTCGCGAGGCTGCACGAGCGCATGGCGGCGGAGGAGCCCGGCCACCGCATCTTCGCGGAGCCGCTGCGCGACTACGGCGACCCGAAGGTGCGCCTGATGATGTGGACGATGCTGGGCGCCACGGCGCTGGTGCTGCTGGTGGCGTGCGCCAACGTGGCGGGCATGATGCTGGCCCGGGCGGCGCGGCGGGCGCGCGAGCTGGCCATCCGCGGCGCGCTGGGCGCCAGCCGCTGGCGCATGGCGCGGCAGCTCCTCACGGAGTGCCTGGTGCTGTCGCTGCCGGGCGCGGTGGCCGGGCTGCTGCTGGCGCTGTGGGGCATCGACCTGATGCGCTCGGGCCTGCCCGCGGACATGAGCCGCCATGTGTCCGGCTGGGAGCACGTGGGGCTGGACGCGCGGGTGCTGGGCTTCACGCTGGCGGTGTCGGTGGGCGCGGTGCTCTTCTTCGGCCTCGTCCCGGCGCTGCGCGCGGCGAAGGTGCAGCCGGCGGACGTGCTGCGGCGCGAGGGCCGAGGCCTGGCGGGTGGACGGCAGCGGCTGCGCACGGCGCTGGTGGCCGCGCAGCTCGCCTTCGCGCTGGTGCTCACCGTGTGCGCGGCGCTCAACGCCCGCAGCTTCGCGGCGATGATGAACACCCCCGCGGGCTTCGAGCGCGAGGGGCTGCTCACGCTCCAGCTGGGCGTGAGCACGTCGAAGTACCGGGACGAGGACGCCGTGCGCCGCTACTACGAAGAGGCGCTGGCGCGGCTGCGCGCCCTGCCCGGCGTGGGCGCGGTGGCGGCGGCCAGTGATTTGCCGCTCGGTCCGAGCTGGAGCACGCGCACGCTGGAGCTGGACGGACGCGAGCCCCTGCCCGAGGGACAGGAGCTGCGGGTGCTCTATCAAATCGTGACGGAGGACTACTTCCGCACCATGGGCATCCCGCTGCGCGACGGCGCGCTCTTCACGGAGGCGGACGGGCCGGAAGCGCCGAAGGTGGTGCTCATCAGCGAGTCGCTCGCGCGCCGCCACTTCCCGGACGGGAGCGCGGTGGGCCGTCGCATCGCCCTGGGCCGGGTGGATGGCCAGCCCGTGTGGCGCACGGTGGCGGGCGTGGTGGCGGACGTGCAGGTGTCCGACTTCTTCTTCAACGGCGGCCGGCGCGAGTCCGTGTACGTGCCGCACCGGCAGGTCGTCGAGCGGGACATGTTCCTCGCGGTGCGCACGGCGGGGGACCCGATGTCGGTGGCGCCCGCGGTGCGGCGCGAGCTGCTGGCGCTGGACTCGGAGCAGCCGGTGGCGGCGATGAAGGCCATGGAGCGCGTGGTGCACGAGACGCTGCTGGCGCCGCGCTACGGCATGGTGCTGCTGCTCGTCTTCGCCAGCATCGCCCTGGGGCTGAGCGCGGTGGGCGTGTACGGCGTCATGGCCTACAGCGTGAGCCAGCGCACCCGCGAGCTGGGCATCCGCATGGCGCTGGGCGCCACCCGTGCCGAGGTGATGCGGCTGGTGGTGTGGCAGGGCCTGCGGCCCACGCTGACCGGCGTCGCGGTGGGGCTGGTGGGCGCGGTGGCGGCGGCGCACGCCATGGCCAGCCTGCTCTACGGCGTCAGCCCCTTCGACCCCGTCCTCTTCCTGGCCATGGCCGCCTTCCTGGTGACGGTCGCCCTGCTGGCCTCGCTCATCCCCGTCCGCCACGCCACGCGCGTGGACCCCGCCATCGCCCTTCGCGCCGAGTAGGCACCCGAGAAACCCTCATGTCCTCTCCCCTGATTTCGCTGCGCAACGTCGAGAAGTCCTATCCCTACGCGGGCGGCCGCACCTGGGTGCTGCGCCGCATCGACCTGGACATCCAGCCCGGCGAGTTCGTCACGTTGATGGGCCCCTCCGGCGCGGGCAAGTCCACGCTGCTGTCCATCCTCGGGATGCTCGACGCGGAGTGGACGGGCGAGTACGGGCTGGACGGCCAGCAGGTGCAGGCGATGAAGCCGAAAGAGCGCGCGGAGCTGGCGCGGCGCACCATCGGCTTCGTCTTCCAGCAGTACCACCTGCTGGACAACCTCACGGTGGCGGAGAACCTGGAGGTGCCGCTGTCCTACCGCAACCTCAAGCGCTCCGAGCGCGACGCGCTGGTGGGCGACATGCTCGACCGCTTCCAGCTCGTGGGGAAGAAGGACCTGTTCCCCTCGCAGCTCTCCGGCGGCCAGCAGCAGTTGGTGGGCATCGCCCGCGCGCTCATCTCCAACCCCAAGGTGCTGCTGGCGGACGAGCCCACCGGCAACCTCCACTCCGCGCAGGCGAAGCACATCATGGAGGTCTTCCAGGGCCTCAACCGGGATGGCACCACCATCGTCCAGGTGACGCACTCGGATGCCAACGCGGCGTACGGGCACCGCGTCATCCAGCTCGCGGACGGGTGGATCCAGAAGTCCTGAGCACGAGGGTCCGGAGGGGCGCGTCATGTTGAACGACTTGAGGATGGACCTGCGGTACGCGCTGCGGACGATGCGGCAGACGCCGGTGTTCACGGTGGCGGCGGTGCTGGTGCTGACGCTGGGCATCGGGGTGACGACGGCGCTCTTCAGCGTGGTGGACGCGGTGCTGCTACGGCCGCTGCCCTTCGTGGAGCCGGAGCGGGTGGTGATGCTCGGCTCGGAGCAGGTGCGGCGGTCGCCCTCGCGCTACAGCCTGATGACCTTCGACGACATCGCGCGCGAGTCCACGCAGCTGCGCTCGCTCACCGCGTACAGCAACGACGCCTTCATCCTCACCGGTAGCGGCGACGCGCAGCAGCTCCGCGGCACGGTGGTGGCGGGAGACTTCTTCGGGGCCTTCGGCGTGCAGCCGCTGCTCGGCCGCGTCTTCACGCCCGAGGAGCGGAACTCGGCGGTGGTGGTGCTGTCGTATGGGCAGTGGCAGGCGATGGGGGGCGGAACGGACGTGCTCGGCCGTACGCTGACGCTGAGCGGCCAGCCGTACACGGTGGTGGGGGTGATGCCTCCGTCCTTCCAGGTGCCCCAGCCGACCATCGCCGTCTGGCTGCCGTTCGACAGCCAGGTCGGAGCGGCCACCTCCCAGGCGCGAACGGAGCGGGGCTACCGCGCGTTCATCGTGACGGGCCGGCTGGCGCCCGGCGCCACGCGGGAGTCCGCGACGCAGGAGATGGCGGCGCTGGCCTCGACCGTGCTGAGGGAGGACCCGGACCTGCACCTGGATGTGGTGGGTTATGCCGAGCAGCTCACGCGCGATGTGCGCCCGGCGCTGTGGGTGCTGCTGGGCGCGGTGGCGCTGGTGTTGCTGCTGGCGGCGGCCAACGTGGCGCATCTCCAACTGGCGCGCGCGGCGGCGCGGCAGCGCGAGCTGGGCATTCGGGTGGCCCTGGGCGCGGGGCGCGGGCGGCTGGTGCGTCAGTTGCTGACGGAGAGCGTGCTGCTGGCGCTGATGGGCGGCGTGGGCGGGGTGCTGCTGGCCCTGTGGTGCACGGACCTGTTGCTGGCCCTGGGCGCGGGGAACCTACCGCGCGGGGGGGACGTGGCGGTGCAGGGACGGGTGCTCCTCTTCTCGCTGGCGGTGACGGTGCTGACGGGCGTGGGCGTGGGGCTGGCGCCCGCGCTGCAGCGCACCCGGCTCAATCCCGGGACGGTGCTGGGCCGGGGCGCCACGGAGGCGTCGCGAGGCCGGGCGCACGCGGCGCTGGTAGTGGCGGAGGTGGCGCTGGCGCTGCTGCTCATCACCGGCGCGGGGCTGATGCTCAAGAGCTTCTGGCGTCTGCACCAGGTGGACCCGGGGCTGGACCCGGAGGGCGTCTTCGTCGCGCTGCTGTCGCTGCCGCAGGACCGCTACCAGGAGCCGGAGCGGAGTGCGGCCTTCCACCGCGACCTGATGGCGCGGCTCTCCGCGCGTCCGGAAGTGGCCGCCGCGGGCCTGGCGCAGAGCCTGCCGGGCGGCTTCGACATCCGTCGCTCGGGATATTGGAAGGAGGGGACGCCGGAGGTGCCCAACCCGCCGGACGCGCTCGTCAACGTCTCCACGCCCGGCTTCCTGGAGACGCTGCGCGTGCCGCTGCTCGCGGGACGCCGGCTCACCGAGGCGGACAAGGCCGGCACCTCGCGGGTGATGGTGGTGAGCGAGCACTTCGCCCGCGAGGCCTTCCCGGGGGAGGACCCGCTGGGCCGCCGGGTGTCGCTGGGCGGTAACGACGCGCAGGGCAACCCGCTGTGGCGGACGGTGGTGGGCGTGGTGGGGGACGTGCCCTACGCGGGCGTGGAGGCGGGGCACGAGCCGACGGTGTATCTGCCCATGGACCAGGAGCCCAAGGAGGGTGGGCAGCTCGCGGTGCGCGCCGCGCCGGGCTTGTCTCCCCGGGCGCTGGAGGCGGTGGTGCGCGAGGAGTTGCGCGCGGTGGACCCGACGGCGGCGCTCGCGCGGCCCTCTACCCTGGAGGACCGGCTGTCGTCGGACCTGGACCGGCCGCGCTTCCGCACGGTGCTGCTGGGGGCCTTCGGCGTCCTGGCGCTGGTGCTCGCGGCGGTGGGCATCTACGGCGTCATGTCCTACGCGGTGGCGCAGCGCTCGCACGAGATGGGCGTGCGCATGGCCCTGGGCGCCCGGCGCGCGGACGTGCTGCGGCTGGTGGTAGGACAGGCGCTGCGGCGTGTCGGGCTGGGCCTCGGCCTGGGGCTCGCCGGAGCGCTGGCGGTGCACCGGGTGATGGAGGGCCTCTTGTACGGGGTGGGGACGCTGGACCTCAGCGTCCTCTCCGGGGTGGCCCTGCTGCTGCTGGGCACCGCCTGGCTGGCGAGCTGGCTGCCGGCGCGTCGCGCGGCCGGCGTGGACCCGGCCTCCGTTCTTCGTCGCGGCTGACGCCGCTCGTTTTCTGGCGCATTCTTCTCCCAGGTGTCTTCCGTGTCCGAGCCTCTTCCCACCGTTTCGAATCCTCCGACCTCCGCTCCGGCCCCCGCCGCGCGGCCCGCTCGCATCCTCGTCGCCGATGACCAGGCGGACGTGCTGGAGGCGCTGCGGCTGCTGCTGAAGCGCGACGGGTACGCCGTCGTCACCGCGCAATCGCCCGCGGGCGCGCTGGCCACGCTGGACTCGGAGGACGTGGACCTCGTCCTGATGGACCTCAACTACGCGCGCGACACCACGTCCGGGAAGGAGGGCATGGACCTGCTCGGCCGCATCCGCGCGCAGGACGCGGCCCTGCCGGTGGTGGTGATGACGGCGTGGGGCAGCGTGGAGGGCGCGGTGGAGGCCATGCGCGGCGGCGCGCGCGACTACGTGCAGAAGCCGTGGGACAACACGCGCCTGTTGGCCACGCTGCGCACGCAGCTGGAGCTGGGCCGGGCGCTGAAGCGCAGCCGGCGGCTGGAGGAGGAGAACCAGCACCTGCGGCGCGGGCAGGGCGGGGCGCCCAACATGGTGTCCGAGTCCCGGGCCATGCAGCCCATCCGCCGCCTCATCGAGCGCGTGGCGCCGTCCAACGCCAACGTGCTGGTGACGGGGGAGCACGGCACGGGCAAGGAGGTGGTGGCGCGGCTGCTCCACGCGTCCTCGTCGCGCGCGGACCGGCCTTTCGTGGCGGTGAACTCGGGCGGCCTGTCCGAGGGCGTCTTCGAGAGCGAGCTGTTCGGCCACGTGAAGGGCGCCTTCACGGACGCGAAGGCGGACCGCATCGGCTGCTTCGAGCTGGCGGACGGCGGCACGCTCTTCCTGGACGAGATTGGCAACATGCCGCTGTCGCAGCAGGCGAAGCTGCTGCGCGTGCTCCAGACGGGAGAGCTGCATCCGGTGGGCTCGTCGAAGACGCGGCGGGTGGACGTGCGGGTGGTGAGCGCCACCAACGTGGACCTGGCGAAGGCGGTGGCGGAGGGGCGCTTCCGCGAGGACCTGCTGTACCGGCTCAACACGGTGGAATTGCAGCTGCCCGCGCTGCGCGAGCGGCGCGAGGACATCCCGCTGCTGGCGGCGCACTTCCTGGCGGAGCACGGCCGGCGCTACGGGCGGCCTACGATGCGGCTGTCCCCGAACGCGCTGGAGGCGCTGCTGGCGTACCCGTGGCCCGGCAACGTGCGCGAGCTGGAGCACGCGGTGGAGCGCGCGCTCCTGATGGCGGCGGGGGACGAGGTGACGGCGGAGGACCTGCTGCTGAAGCGCTCGGCGCGTGAGGGCCAGTCCCGGCTGGAGGAGATGACGCTGGAGGAGGTGGAGCGCTACCTCATCGAACGCGCGCTCGCGCGGCACGAGGGCAACGTGAGTGAGGCGGCCAAGGGGCTGGGCCTGTCCCGCAGCGCGCTGTACCGGCGGCTGCAGCACTACGGCATCAAGGGAGCGCGGTGAAGAAGAAGCGCGGGCCGCCGCAGCATGACCTGCAGGTGCTCGGGCTCGCGTGGCTGGCGGGCCTGCCGGGCTCGGTGGCGTCGCTCGCGCTGGTGTGGACGGGGGACTTCTCCCCCAAGGTCCAGTGGACGCTGACCACGCTGGTGGTGGGCATGTTCCTGGGCGTGGGGCTGCTGGTGCGCGAGCGGGTGACCCGGCCGCTGCACGCGGTGGCCAACCTGCTGGCGGGCCTGCGCGAGGGGGACTACTCCGTGCGAGGCCGTGGCGCGCGCGCGGGTGACGCGCTGGGCGAGGTGCTGCTGGAGGTCAACGCGCTGGGCGACACGCTGCGCGAGCAGCGGCTGGGCGCGCTGGAGGCCGGGGCGCTGCTGGAGCAGGTGATGGAGGAAATCGACGTCGGCGTGCTGGCCTTCGATGGTGAGGGCACGCTGAAGCTCGTCAACCGCGCCGGGGAGCGGCTGCTGGGGCAGTCGCGCTCGCAGTTGGTGGGGAAGGGCGCGGAGGCGCTGGGGCTGGCGGACCTCCTGGAGGGCCCGGCACCGAGGCGGCTGACGCGCACCTTCGCGGAGGAGGGCGGCCCGTACGAGCTGCGGCGCGGCACGTTCCGTCAGGGAGGACTGCCGCACCAGCTGGTGGTGCTGGCGGACCTGCGGCTGGCGCTGCGAGAGCAGGAGCGCGAGGCGTGGCGCCGGCTGGTGCGGGTGCTGAGCCACGAAATCAACAACTCGCTGGCGCCCATCGGCTCCATCGCGGAAGCACTGAAGGACATGCTGTCGCAGCAGCCGCGTCCGTCGGACTGGGACGAGGACGCGCGCAGCGGGCTGGGCATCATCGCGAGGCGCTCGGAGGCGCTGGCGCGCTTCATGTCCGCGTACGCGCGGCTGGCGAGGCTGCCGCCGCCGACGCTGGCGGACGTGGAGGTGGACGGCTGGGTGCGGCGGGTGGCGGCGCTGGAGAAGCGCCGGCCGGTGGGCGTGCGCGCGGGGCCGGCGCTGGTGGTGCGCGGCGACTCGGACCAGCTGGAGCAGCTGCTCATCAACCTGGTGCGCAACGCGGTGGACGCGGTGCAGTCGGTGCCGGACGGCGGCGAGGTCTGGGTGTCCTGGGCGGTGCTGTCACCCGGCGCGGTGGAGGTCTGGGTGGAGGACGAGGGCCCGGGCCTCGTGGACACGGGCAACCTCTTCGTGCCCTTCTTCACGACGAAGCCCCAGGGCAGCGGCATCGGGCTTGCGCTCAGCCGGCAGATTGCGGAGGCGCACGGTGGAGGCTTGCGCCTGGAGAACCGGCCGGAAGGGCGTGGGTGCCGCGCGCGGCTGAAGCTGCCGCTGGACACGCCGGGGATGGTGGTCGCGAGCCAGGGCTGAGCCTGCCCTCCAGGGTGAGCAGTGCGCTGAGGCGGTCGTGCTAGTGACTGTGGGTATGTCCCTGGCCGTCACCGGATTGGGCCTGGTGTGCACGCTAGGCCATGACGTGGTCTCGGGTTGCGCGGCGCTGCGCTGTGGGATGGCTCGGCCCCATCCGCTCGGACTCCAGGTTGTGTCTTCTGGAGACTCGCCTGGAGTGGAGCCCGTCGTGGGGCACCCACTGCGAGGACTGAGCGACGGTTTCGTGGGATTGGGATTGTACGCGTTGCTGGCGCGGGAGGCAGTCCGGGATCTCCTTCTCTACTCGAGGCTCCCCACCGAGGATGCGTGCTTCTGGGGTGACACGGCGCTGTTCCTCTGCCTCTCGGGTGCTCGGACGCCGGAGCAGGAGGAGCAGGAGCTTGATTTGTACGAGAGGCTCCCTCCGCTGGTGCTCCGGCATACCCGGCTGGCCATTCGTCCAGAGTTGCGACGTGTATTGCCGTATGGACACGTCTCCGTGCTCGCCGCGATGAAGGAGGCGTCCGAAGCGCTCGTGGCGGGGCGGTTTCAACGAGCACTCATCCTGGGCGTGGACAGCCTGACGAGCGACCTGGGCGCTCTTGAAGCGCTGGCCATGCGCAGGCGCCTCAAGACTCCGGAGCATCCCGTAGGGCTGATGCCCGGAGAGGCCGCGGCGGCACTGCTGGTGGAGGATGTCGCCGTGGCGCGGAGACGGGGAGCTCGGATCGAGGCGCGCGTGGAGGCACTCCAGGTGAGGGGCGTGGAAGCAGCCCCAACGGACCAGGAGGGCGCTCCCTCCGTGTTGCGCCTCGCGGAGACTCTCGAAGGCACCCTGGCCGCCGCTACCCGGATTGGAGACGTCTACGGTGACCTCAATGGCGAGGAATCAAGAGCCAGGGAGTGGGGCACCGCGCTGGCGCGGCTTCGAGTGAGACCGGTGCTGGCCGAGGCGCGTACCCACTGGCCGGCGGTGTCCCTGGGAGACACGGGAGCCGCGAGTGGCGCCATCGCGGTGGCCGCGGCAACGCGCTCGTTCGTCAGGAATTACGCGCACGGGGATGAGCTCCTCATCTGGTCCAGGTCTGATTCCGGCGCGGTGGCGGCCGGCCTCGTCGTTCGTCCAAAGGAGTGAGTGCGCATGGCATCGAGCGATACCCATCTGGTCTGGGACCCGAAGACGCTCAACCACAAGGACCGCCCTTCCGGGTTCGGTTGCTTGTGGCGACATTCCCTCACGGACAATGCGGGATGGCCTGCTCATCCCTGCAACCACATGTCCAACTCGTACAATGTGTCCCTGAACGAGCGCAGCGCGCTCTACAACAAGGACCACCAGACGATTGCCCGACGGATGAAGCTCGTGGATGAGGACTTCGCGCTGACCAGCAAGGCACAGAAGCGCGTCTGGAGGCGCTTCCCCGTCAGTGAGAACTCGGAGCGCAAGCTCACGTTCAAGGATTTCATCAAGAACGCGCGGAAGTCACTCACCTGGCTGCGCCGGGGGCCTGAAGGTTGGCACATCGGGGTGAAGCATCTGGCCCACGTGCCCAGGCAGCCGCGGAGAGTGGGGCGACGGCCGAACTTCCTGCCTCGCCAGAATGAGGTGCGGGGCGGCTATGGGGCCTTCTACCCGTACGAGCACAACCACCATCACCTCATCGCCATCGGAGCCGTCGAGGAGTGGGTCATCGGCAAGGGGGCCTCCGGCAGCCCGTCGCGCTCCGACCTGGTGGTGAAGCTCATCCTCATCTCGCGCTGGAACATCCATAACGAGAAGAACATGGTGCTCCTACCCCAGCAGGAGTTCGAGTCTCTCATCGTGGGGCTGCCAGCCCACTGCCCTTGGGGCGTGCCGGCGCACAGCGTCTATCAAACTTCGCTCAAGGAGCGGCTGCGCAAGCTGCGAAAGAAACTCGACCGCGCCATCACGCAGGAGAAGCACCCGAAGGACCTCAAGGCCGAGATCCTCAATGACCTGAACACCCTCTCGGTGGAACTATTGGAGCAGGTCAAGACCATGAGGGCCGGTGTTCAGCTCACGGCCGCCAACGTCTGAGCAACGAACCCATGTCCTATTCCTATTACACGTTCGGACACGCCCATGACCCCCGCGCGGTGGAGATCGTCGACCTGCCGGACAGGGTCGAGGAGTACTTCTACCTGAGCGATGGCATCCTCTGCGCCTCCTACCTGCCACCGACCACGGAGCTCAGCCTCTACGAGAACGCCGGGGACATGTTCACGGACTTCATCGACAACCCAGACAAGGTGCTCTACGTGTCCCAGCGAGTGCAGGACGTCCTGAAGGAGCGGGGGCTGGTGGGCGCGGCCGTTGAGCTGCTGCCCTTCGTCCTGCTGGACAAGCGCGGCCGTCGCGTCCGCGAGTCGTACGCCATTGCCAACCCGCTGGTGTGCGTATCGTGTCTGGATTTCGAGCGCTCCAAGTATCGGCGCACCGCCAGCGACCCGAACGAGCTCGCCGAGGTCAAGCTGTTGTACGTGCGTGAGGACTCCATCCCTGATGACGCCCAGCTCTTCAGGTTGGCGGAACTCACGGACATGGTCGTCCTGCGCTCCGACCTGCTGGAGGCCTTCCAGAAGGCGGGCCTCACCGGACTCGCCGTCCACCCGGCGGGGAAGACCATCCCGGGTTGAGGCCCCACCGCGCATGGACTCGGTTCTCGACAACCTCCTCTTCCTCCTGGGCCAGCGGATGCCGCGGCTCCAGTCGTCCTCCGTGAAGCCGGATGCGAAGCTGGCGCTGGAGACAGCGTCCTTGTGGCGGCAGTACGGCTGCGGCCTGCTGCTGTCCGAGCTGGACGAAGAGGGCTTCCGCGACGGCCTGGAGCAGGCGGCGACGCTCTACCGGGGCCTGCTGCGGCGCCGGAGCGCGTGCTCCGAGTTCGACCAGTACTACCTCGCCCGCAGCAAGGGCGAGCCCCTCTTCGACGCCCTGGCCACCGGCGCCTGGGTGCTGGCCCGGGACATCGCGGCGGACATGACGCCCACCTGGATGCAGCGGATGGAGGCCGAGGAGGACTTCCACTACTTCGGCGCGCTCATCGCCCTGCTCCTCCAGCGCACCGACCTGGACACGGAGCTGGCCGACTTCAAGCGCTGCCTCCAGGGCGGCCAGTCCTTCCGTTTCGACACCGTGAAGGCCCTGGCCGCAGCGGATGCCGATGCCTTCGAGGCGGGCCTGCTGGGGATGGTGGAGGAGCAGGCCGCCTGGGTGGAACGGCAGCAGCGCTCGGGAGTCTTCGACCCCTACCTGCACAAGACGGCGGCCTACGTCTTCGTCGAGGGCGCCGCGCTCGTCCAGCTCGCGAGGCATCGGGGCTTGAAGACCCAGGAGCAGTACCGTCTCATCCCCGCGCCCGCGCTGGAGGCCGCGCGCCGGTAGCCCCGCCCCGGGCCCCGCCTCACTCCACCCCGAAGCGCTGCGTGTACTCCGCCTCCATCCGCGTGTGGGTGGACCAGAAGGGGCGCACCTCCACCTCGTGGAGGGTGTCCTCCAGGATGCCCAGGTGCGTGTGCCAGCCGCTGGCCACGTTCGCCAGGTGCTTGCGGTCCAGGCGCCTGTGCGTCAGCACGAACATCACGTCCCGTCCACGCGGACTCAGCTCGAAGGTGACCTCGCTGTCCCCGCCCCACGTGTAGCTCAGCAGGCGCGGTGGCTCGCAGGCCGTGACGATGCCCGCGAGGCTGCACCCGTTCTCGAACTGCTTGTACCGCTCCGGCGTCGGCTCAGGATGCCGCGGCGAGAGGCTGGCGTGGAGGAACTGGAGCTCCACCCGCCCTCCCACGCGCAGCTCCATCGGTCCGGAGGCCAGCCACTTCCCGCGCTTCTCCGGCACCGTGAGGTACTCCCAGACGCGCTCGATGGGGCCGGGCAGCACCCGCTGGAAGCGCACCGTGCCCGCTCCCGCCACAACGCCGTAGTCGCTCATGGCCGGGCACCATAGAAGCGCCCCCATCGACCGTCAACCGAAGGGTTGAGCATCAGGCCCGCCACTCAGGGCCCCGGAAACGATTCGGGCCGCCCGCGGACCCGTGGAGGTCCGGAGCGGCCCGGGTGTACGAGCAACGTTGAAGGTGGCTCAGGCCGTCTGGGCGCCCACGTCGGGAGGCGCGTCGTAGGCCGGCGTGAGGTCGACCACGTTGACGGTGAGCAGGTGGTACACGATGCAGTTGCTCAGCCAGAAGAAGAGGGCGCTGTAGTGGACGTAGACGAGCGGCGAACCGGGCCACACCTGGAGCGGGTGACCGAAGACGTTGGCGGCCATGTACCCGCCGAACCACTCACCCGCCCAGCACACCACCATGCCGATGCCCAGGCGCGTCCACACCTTCACGCGGCGCGGGTAGAACCAGAAGAAGTGCAGGCTCCACAGGAGCCCCACGCAGCCGGCCCACAGGATGAGGCTCCCGAAGGAGAACCAGTGGTACGGCGACTCGGGGAACACCCAGCCCCAGTCCCCGTTCACCTGGCGCCACGCCACGTTCTGGGCCAGCTCCATGAACCAGAAGAGCGGCGCGATGTAGAGCACCTGCGTCAGCAGGATGCGCAGGTACATCGCGACCCGTCTCCAGAACGCCTGCATGGGCAAGTCGAGCGAGATCATGCTTCCCCTCAGCTCGCGGCGATGAAAAACGCCGCGCACATGAAGAACGTGATGAGTCTCATTTCTTGGTAATTTTCCCGGCGCCAACCGCTTACGAATGGGCGCCAGGACGCCCGGCCCACCTGAACGCTGATTCAGCTTCCACGCGCCGCGGCACGGGCAAACCCCAGGAGTCCCGAGGGCTTACCCCGCCCTGGCACATGGGCCCGGAGACTCAGGGCCCGATGGCCTTGGTGAAGCAGTATTCGAGGACAAACGTGCCGTTGACGTAGACGCGGCCGCCGCACTGCTCGATGTAGGTGTGGGACTCGATGTAATAGAAGCCCTCCGGCACATAAGCCCAGTGGTACATCTGCTCGGGGATGTGCTGGTAGACGAAGGCCCACTGCGACACCGCGTTGAAACGCGGCGCGGCAATCTCCTTGGCCGTCTGGGCGGACAGGCCCGGAAGGTTGCCATAGGGGACGGGGGTGGACAGCCCCGCCTCCAGGGTCCCCGTCGGCCCGGCGGGCAGGTCGGTGGTGCCCTCGTCACCGCCACAGCCCGTCCACAGCACGACCGCGCACAGCGCTCCCGCGAGCTTCGTCGTCATGTGACACCTCCTGAACCTGAATGGAGGTTCAACTTTACCCTACCGGCTTGTCGCGTCATCCGGTTTGGTGCCCTTATCCAGCTCATCCCGGTCCAGGGCGCCGTCCAAATCCCTGTCGATGCCGATGCGGACCTCGGAGCCCCTGGGCACCACCGTGTACGTCAGCTCGTTCCCCGCCCGCGCCAGCGTCTGGAGCAGGGACGCTGCCACCGTCTCCGTGGCCCGGTCCGACTGGAACACGCCGCCGCCCATATAGGTGTACCCACGGGCCACGCTGCCCTGGTTCCCCTTCACCACCACGCCCACCTTGCCGTTGTCCGCCAGTGACAGGAACGTGGACAGCGTCGACACCTGCGCGGCCGTGGGGCTCGCGGTGGTGAGCGTCACCTGCCGGCCCACCGCCGCATGCGTGTCCTTGCTGTTCGGCCCCGGCGGCTCCTGGATGGCCGTGGCCGAGCCCCTCGGCAGGTCCGAGCCGGAGAAGGCCAGCAGGAACGCCACCAGGTCCGCCACCTCCTGGTCGCTGGTCAGGTTGAAGACGGGCTCGGTGATGAAGCGCGCGAGCGAGTCCACGCTGCCGTCGTGCGCGAAGCCGAAGCCCGCCAGGTTCGACGTCTGCGTGAGGTCCATGCCCACCTTCTCGTGGAGGTTGCGCAGCTGCGAAATCTTCATCGTCACGTTGGTGAAGCCATCCACCGAGACGAGCCCGGTGTGGTGCTCGCCATTGGGCCCCACGGGGAAGGGCACGAACTGGCTCCCGTTCCACGTCATGTCCGGCCCCATGCCCGTGGGCAGCGTGTGGCACGCCGAGCACGCCAGCCGCCCCGAGTCCAACAGCCGCGGCGGCCGGTACATGTTCAGCCCGCGCACCGCGTTGCCATTGGGCAGCGCCTGCCCCGCCGCGCCGAAGCGCCCCGTGGTGAAGTGCCCCGGCAGGGGCAGGCTCGTGGGCAGCGTGTTGTCGACGTTGCGGAACGGGTTGGGCGGGAACGTCAACGTGGCGAGGAAGTCCTCGAACTGCTGCATCTCCACCACGGTGAGCTGCGCGTCGTCGCCCTGCAGGCTCACGAAGGCGCCGTTGAACTCCTCGAGCCCCGCCTTGTCGCCGCGCCAGTGCAGCGGCTCCTGGCCGATGATGTCCTGGAGCGTCTGCGTCGTCATCGGCCCCTTCATGGTGTGCCACGGCTGGAAGCCCTGCGTGAGACCGGGGACGCCCATGCCCAGGTTCTGTCCGGTGACGTTCTTCATGTCGCCAGCCGGGTTGCCCAGATCCCACCCGAGCCGGTCGATGCGCCCGTCCACGTGGCACGAGCCGCAGGCGACGTGCCCCAGGCCGGAGCCCTTGTGCGTGTCATACAGGTGCTTGCGGCCCACCTTGATGGCGCCGGGGGACGGGTCGAAGAACGGCACCCGCGCCACCTCGGTGTTCGTCGCCGTGTCCACCACGGACACGCTGGCCGCGAACTTGTTGAGCACGTACAGCCGCGGGCCCGCGAACACCACGCCGGTGGGGCCCTCGCCCACGTCCACCTGCGTGACGCGCGCGCCCGTGTTGTCCACCACCACCACGTTGTTGGAGCCCATGCCCGTCACGTAGGCGCGCGTGCCAGCCGCGTTCCACGCCACGCCGCGCGGGTCTCCCAGCGACAGGTCCCTCGTGGCCTGGGCCACGGTGCTGGACGTGTACGCGAGGTGCGGGTTGAGGTCGAAGCGGTTGAAGGACGTCGGCGTGGCCGGGTCCACGGAGGCGGCCAGCACGCGCAGGAAGCGGCCCTTGAGGTTGGGCTCGAAGCGCACCTCGTTGAGCGCGTCCGTGCCCACCACGGTGACGCGGCCGCTCGTCGGGTGCACGGCCAGCCCCATGTTGAGGTTCATCAGCCCGCTGGCGTAGCTGACCGCCAGCGTGGACGCGTTGATGATGGCGAGGTCCCGGTCCGGCAAATCCCACCCCGCGCGCCGCCCGGACGCGGAGGCATTGGCGCCGGAGACGAAGGCCGTCCAGTCGCGCGCGTTGTCGTCCATCCACCGGCCGCTCGCGTTCTTCTTCACGATGAGGCTGACGGGCGGAGGCGTGGGGTTGCCGGACTTCTGCGCCGGGTTGAAGAAGGCGCCCGAGTTGGGCGGCGGGTTGACGCCGCCATAGGGGCCCGCGCTGCTGCTCACCACGTTGGGCGGGAAGCCTCCGCCTCCCATGGAGTTGCCGCCGCCGAGCACCGTGGTGCGGTTGCCGGACTCGAAGAAGGCCACGTACACCTGCGTGCCCGCCGCGTTGACGGCCAGCGCGCGCGGCTCCTCGCCCCCGAGGTTGAGGCGCGTGGGCGTGCCGAGCGGGCTCGCCGCGTCCACCACCAGCACGCGGTTGACCTGCGAGCAGGAGATGAAGGCCCGCTGCGGGCTGCCGGCGAAGACGACGTCCGCGGGCTCGTCGTCGGTGGGCACCGTGGCCCTCACGTTGAGCGTGGTGAGGTCCACGATGCTGACGCTGTCGGACACGTGGTTGACCACCCACGCCTCGGTGTTGCTCCGCGCGCGCACGGACACCGGGTCCAACCCCACGGGGATGGACGCGGCCAGCACCGGCGTCGTGCCGGACACATTGAACACCAGGAGCCGGTTGTCCGCCGTGTTGACGGCCAGCAGCTTCGAGCCGTCCGGCGTCAGCTCCAGCGGGTGCACGTGCGGGTGCTCCCAGTTCACGAACGCACCGGGGGACTGCGCCAGCGCGGACCCTCCCCACAGCGCGAGGCACGGCACCAGGGCCGCGAGGACGCGACGAACCACCTGCATGGGCTGTCTCCTTGGAACTCCGAGCGCGCCCCCACCCACACCGTCAGCGCGGCCCCGGCATCCGGCAATTACCGGCTAATCCGATAATAGCTGACCTTCAACCCGCGCTCCTGGCCACGGCCACGAGGGAACCTACGAGGACGGCGGGGTCCATGCCGCCCCGCGTCACGGGTAGGGCGGACATTCAGGGCATACCCGTTGGCCCTGGAGCCGGAAGACTCCAGAATCCGCCGCATGCATCCCCTTTCCAGCAGGTCCCGGCGCTCCTGGGGGGCGCTCCCGGGCGTTCCGCGCGCCGCGCTCGTCCTTCTCACCCTGATGTGTGGCGTGGCGCCGAGCGCGCGCGCCGAGGTTCCCGTCCAGCGCAGCTTCCTGCGCCTGTCCTCGTCCAACGGGCACGGCGCGGTGATGGTGGACCTGGAGCAGAAGAAGGTGACGCACTTCCGCGAGCACCTCTTCGCCACCGAGGAGCCCGTCATCGACGTGTCGGGCAGGGACGTCTTTGATCGCGGGCAGCCGCGGGTGGTGCACTCGCGCGACCTGCTGTTCGACGCTTTCTTCGGCCTGCGCTCGGGTGGCACGCAGCGGTGGCTGAACTCGAAGGACGTGAGCGTGGACGCGGACGCCAGCGGCTACTGGCGCTGGGCGGACGGGAAGACGGGCGGCACGGGCATCGCCTCCATGGTGCAGAAGGTGGGCGACCTGGAGGTGACGACGTTCGTCTTCGCGCCGCAGGCGGTGGAGCACGCCTCCTTCGTCATGGCGCTGCGCGTGCGCAACACGGGCAACGCGCCCGCCACCGGGGTGAGCGCCTTCTCGCTGCACAACTTCCACCTGGGCTTTGGCCGGCCGGGCGTCAATTCGGAGCTGGAGCAGAACGGCGAGACGGTGGAGGTGAATGGCAACGTCTTCTCGGAGAAGGGCTTCGCGGGCGTGCTGGCCATCCGGCCGGTGGGCGCGGTGGCGCGCAAGTCGGCGTGGCTGGCGTCGGCCACGGGCTCGGAGAGCGGCTACGACGTGGTGAACAACGGCGGCGGGCAGGACCTGCCGGAGTACACGGCGGAGCCCGCGACGGGCACGGGCTGGGTCACCGGGTACCAGTTCGACCTGGGCGACCTGGCGGTGGGCGCGGAGCGGTGGGTGGGCGTGGCCTTCGCGCACCACGCGGACCCGCAGGCGGGCGCCACGGCGCGCCAGTGGCTGGCGGACTACGCCGGCTCGTCCAACGCGCAGGCGCTGGTGAACGCGGAGGTGGCGCGCTGGGCGTCCTTCCAGACGGAGACGGTGAAGGTGCCGGCGGGCGTGACGGCGGACGAGGAGTCGGTGGTGCGCCACTCGGCGGTGGTGCTGCGCATGGCGCAGGTGCGTGAGAGCGAGGCCTTCCTGCGCGAGTGGCTGACGCGGGACAACGAGGCGCGCCGCACGCGCTTCAAGGGCCCCAACGGCGCCCAGGTGACGCTGCCGGGCACGGTGCGGCACGCGGGCAAGGGCGCGGTGCTGGCCAGCCTGCCGCCGGGGGAATGGACCTACGCGTGGATTCGCGACGGCGCGTACGCGGCGGCGGGCATGGCCACGCTGGGCATGCGCACCGAGGCGCGCGACGCGCTCGCGTACTACCTCAACGCGGACAGCGGCCGCTTCCGCGACTTCAACGAGCTGCGGCCGTACAACATGCCGCCGTACATCATCACCCTCACGCGCTACCACGGCTTCGGCACGGAGGAGACGGACTACAACGAGTCCGGTCCCAACATCGAGTTCGACGGCTTCGGCCTCTTCCTCTGGGCGCTGCGGCACTACGAGCGCACCACGGGGGACGTCACGCTGGCGGACCAGTACTGGAACACGGTGACGACGCGGGTGGCGGACGCGCTGGTGGCGCTCATCGACCCGGGCACGGGGCTCATCCGCGCGGACTCGTCCATCTGGGAGACGCACTGGAACGGGCGGCAGCGCCAGTGGGCGTACACCAGCCTCACCGCGGCGCGTGGCCTGTGTGACGCGGCGGCGCTGGCCGAGCGCAAGGGCGACACGGAGCGGGCGCTGCGCTACCGCAACGCGGGCGAGGGCATCCGCCGCGCCATGGCGGAGCGGCTGACGGACAACCACTACGTGCTGGCCTCCAACCTGGAGGAGCTGGAGTCGGGCCGGGGCTACTTCGACGCGGCGGTGTTCGACGCGTTCGCCTTCGGCCTGTTCGACCCGAAGGGGAAGATTGCCCAGGCCACCTTCCGGAGCCTGGACCTGCGGCTGTCCTCGCCGGCGGGCGCGGGCTGGCAGCGCAACGACGACCGCTATGACCACATGGGTGGCTCGGACCTCAGCCCCTGGGGCGGCGAGTACGACAGCGCCGAGTGGGTCATCGTCAGCCTGCGCGGCGCGGTGGCGAAGCGCCTGGCCGGCGACACGCAGCGGGCGGACCGGGTGCTGGGCTGGGTGAGGGACCAGTCGCTGAAGAACTACCTGGCCATCGCCGAGACGTACGACGAGGCGAAGGGCACCTACAAGTACAACTCCCCCATGGCGGGCTTCGGCGCGGGCGCGTACGCGCTGGCGCTGGCGCAGCGGGCGGACGCGACGGAGGACCCGGCGTGCGGCGCGTACTTCGACGAGAGCACGCTGGTGAAGGACACGGACGCGGGCACGCCGGAGCCGGACGCGGGCACGCCGGACGCGGACGCGGGCGAGTGGGTGCCGCCGGACGCGGGCTCGGTGAAGGGTGACGTGGGCGGCAACGGCTGCAGCGCGAGCGGCTCCGGCGCCATGGCCGTGTGGCTGCTGGCCGCGTTCGCCGGCCTCGCCCTGGCCCTGCGCCGCCGCGGAGCCTGAGTCACCCGCGGGGCCCGCGCCGGTGCACCGGCCGCGCGCGGGCTCCGGGGCGCGCTCCCCGGAACCACCCGAGGGCCTGTGCCGGCTCCACCGTGCGGGCCCCGGGCCGTGTGGTGAGCGCCGGGCCTGACTGCTTCGGCTCAGCCGAGGGCCCGCGCCGGCTCTACCGTGAGGACCCTGGGCTGTGTGGTGAGCGCCGGGCCTGGCTGCTTCGGCCTCACCCGAGCGCCTACGCCGGCTTCACCGTGCGGACCCTGGGCCCGTGTGGCGGTCGCCAGGCCTGATTGCTTCGATCTCACCCGAGGGCCCGCGCCGGAGCACTCCGCGCGGGCCCTCTCGCGTTACAGGGCTTCGGCGAACCTCGCGGCCATGGGCGCGGCGACGCGGCCTCCGACGCCACCGCCCTCCACGAGGATGGCGAAGCCGACGCCCTTGCGGAACCCGATGAACCACGCGTGCGTGGGCAGCGGGGTGCCGGTGCCGAACTCGGCGGTGCCCGTCTTGCCGGCGAGGTCCGGCACGCTCGCCCCCGCCCTGCCC
>NZ_JABBJJ010000166.1 GCF_012933655.1 Pyxidicoccus fallax
GCGGGGGGCATGTCCGTGGGCAGCTTCTATCGGCGCTATGGCAGCAAGGCGGGCTTCGCGCGGGAGGTGCGCCAGTGGGCCGAGACCGAACTCTGCCGCATCGCACGCGTGGACTTCGAGCTGGCGCCGGAGCAGCCGGAGCGCAGCTTTCGCGAGGTCTTCGACAGCTTCTGGGAGGACCTGGCGTGGTGCGCGACGAGAAAGCCGGAGCTGTTCCACTTCACCTTCATGCACTGGCATCCGGACTCGCTGGAGCCGGAGGCCCTGGGTGCCCAGGCGCGGGAGGTGGTGAGGGAGGTGCTGGCGCACGGTGAGCGCGAGGGGGCGCTGGCGCCAGGAAGCGTGCAGGTGGGCGAGGGGCTCATCTGGGGAGCGCTGGCGGAGCTGGTGCGAGCCGTGGCGCGAGGGGCCGAGCAGGACGCGCTGGAGAACATCAAGCCCCTGGGGCGGGTGCTCTGGAAGGCGCTGGCGGCGGAGGAGGACTGCGGTGCCGGCGGCGGCCGAACGCCTCCGTCGGAGGGCGCTGGCACCGATGGCACCGAGGCAGGAGGCGGGGGGAGTCCTCCTCTGGAGGGCGCTGGCACCGAAGGTACCGAGGCAGGAGGCGCGGGGAGCCCTCCTCTGGAGGGTGCTGGCTCCAAAGGCGCCGAGGCGGAAGGGGCGGGAACACCTCCTCTGGAGGGGGCTGCGACGGAAGGCTCGGGGCCCAGTGACGTGGGCGCGTCGCATGGGGGCGCCGTGACGCATGAAGCGTTCGGAACGGAAGCCTCGGGTGCGGGAAGTGGAGGGACTCCGCTCTCAGGTCTGGTGCCCGGGGGCGGTTCAACGGTCCGCGACCCTGGGACAGAAGCGCTTGGAGCGACGGGAGTGCGTCGAGGTGACGGCTCCTGCCGGAGCGGGACACGTCCTCCCGCGCGAGAACGTGCTCGCTCCCCCTGCTGCGTGAGCCGCTCCGGTCCGAGCTTCGCCAGGCGGCTCCCTGCTCCGTGCAGTGCCTTCCGGCGTCCTGAAGGAATCGAGCAGGACGTTGCGCAACTCGGCTCCCACCACGCTGTGACAGCCCATCCTCCATGAGGGAGCACGTCAGGCCTACCCGACTTTCCTGAAGGGGGAGGTCAGCGCGTGGGCATGCCCAGCACGTAGCTGATGGGCGGCTTGCCCGGCATCCGCGCCTCGCCCACCTCCCAGGTGTAGCCCTCGCGCGCGAGTGACGCCGTCAGCGCGCGCAGTTCCTCCGGGCGATGGATTCGCAGCGCGGAGACCAGCCCATCCCAGAAGATGATGAGCGGCGCCACGGGAATCACATACGTGAGCAGCAGGCGCAGCGGTGTCATGGGGCGCACCAGCGGGGTGAAGAGTAGGACCAGCAGAGGCACCAGCAGCATGGACAGGAGGCCGCCGGGCGTGCGCCGCACCGACTCGAACGCGGCGATGGGGACGCCCCGGGCCTGCGCGTCCGCGAGCACCGCGCGGGCGTCCTCGGGGCGGAAGTGGTGCAGGGCGTTGAAGAGGGTGCGCATGCCGCGCAGGTCCGCGGGCACGCGCAGAGCGTCCACGGAGCGGTCCAGGTAGGTGGCTCCCTCCGCGTGCGCCCGCTCTCCGGCCTGGGCGTTGGGGTACTTGTCCGTGAGCACCACGTCCGCGTCCACGCCGTGCCGCTCCGCCAGCAGCCGGCGCAGGCGGGGCAGGGGACCCCGGCCGCCAGAGCCCAGGTCGAGCAGCGTGCGGGTGTCGGAGGCGCGGAGGCCGCGCGCCAGCACCTCGGCCGTGGCGTCGAAGAGGCCCAGGCGGGTGCTGACGGTGTGGAGGTAGTCGGTCGTCAGGTCCCTCAGCGAGGAGGGCCACCAGTCCTGGTCGGTGAACTCGAAGAGGTGGAGGCGCGGCAACGGGGCGATGGAAGAGTTCTCGTTCATGGGCCAAGGGTGCCGTCGTATGGGCGGCCGCGCATTGACCGCTGGCGACAGAACGGCTTGCCGCGCGCGCCAGCCCGCCGCTACGGTGACTGGCGTGGCCAGGGTGCCCACATCCCCCAAGGGCGAGCCGTCGCTGTCCGCGCGGATGGCGCGTCAGGCTGCGCGGAAGGCCGAGCAGCTCGGGCTGCCGGTGGAGTCGCTCTGCCGCGAGGTGGGGCTGCGGCTGGAGGACCTGGAGGACCCCGAGCTTCGGATTCCCTACCGCATCCTGGATGACCTGCTGGAGCGGATGGTGGCGGTGTCCGGGGACGCCAACCTGGGCCTGCACCTGTCGCAAATGGAGATGACGGACCTGGACGACCCGGCCACCTTCGTCGTCCTCACCAGCGCCACGTTGCGCGACTCCATGGAGCGGGGCTTCCGCTACCAGCGCGTCTGGGGGGATGGGGAGCGCTTCCGCCTGGAGGAGACGGAGCGCGGGGTTCGCATGCGCTTCACGCCCGTGGGCACGTGGCGTCCCGCCCACCGGCAGCACGCCGAGGTCGCGCTCGCGCAGTTCGCCACCGGCGTGCGCTTCCTCACCGGAGAGGACGTGCGCCCCTTGCGCGTGCGCTTCGTCCATCCCGCGCCGGAGGACACGCGCGAGCACGAGGCCCTCTTCGGCTGCCCGCTGGAGTTCGGCGCGCCCGCCAACGACATCGAGTTTTCGCACGAGGACGCGCGGCGGCCCTTCGTCCACGCGGACGCGCTGTTGAACGCGATGTTCGAGCGGCAGGCCCGGCAGGCGCTGGCGCAGATGCCCCAGCCCACCACCGCCAGCGAGCGCGTGCGGGAGGAGGTGCGGCGCACGCTGGCCGGAGGCGACTTCTCCTTCGCCGCGGTGGCCCGAACTCTGCGGCTGCCCCCGCGCACGCTGCAGCGGCGGCTGTCGGACGAGGGACAGTCCTACGCCGGCATCGTCGAGGCGCTGCGCCGCGAGCTGGCCGAAGTCTACCTGCGGCGCCGGATGTCCATCGCCGAGGTGTCCTTCCTCCTGGGCTACGCGGAGCCGGCGGCGTTCCACCGCGCCTTCAAGCGCTGGTGGGGCACCAGCCCGGAGTCCTTCCGGCGCGAGCGGCTCCAGTCCCCGCCGTGAGGCCGGGACGTGAGCCGAGGACCCCTATTTTCAGGGAACGTCCGACGGCGGGACGACGCGGTAGCATCACCGGTCCATCCAAGGGGGTTCACGCATGTCCACGCTGACGCCGGTCCTTCGTTCCGTCCTGGTCGCCGCGGTGTTGCTCGGCACCGCCACCGCCCGCGCGGAGGACGTCATCCACGGCATCGTCGCCGTGACGCACGAGGGTGAGTGCACGAGCGCGCTCGGCTACGTGGTGGAGGTGGGCGAGGCCGACAAGGTCGCGAAGGCGGCGGAGCAGAAGGCCCGCGCGCAATACCCGGCGCTGAAGCGGCTGAACCACAAGGACAATGACAAGAAGGGCAAGAGCCTGGGGCGGCACGTGGTGGTGGTGTCCGCGGGCGTGGGCAAGCCCGGCTGCACCGGCCGCGCCATGGGCGTGGGGTTCGGCAAGGACGAGGCCGCCGCGCTCAAGGATGCGAAGAGCCACCTGGGCAAGAGCTTCCCGCTCCACGCCGGGGACGTGAAGGTCGAACACAGCCAGGGTTACTGAGGCGCAGTGTCAGTCCGCCAGCGCGGCCACGGGCTGGACCTTCCCCGGCTCCGTCGAGTCGAGGTGCGACTTCCACGGGCCGTAGTGCTCATCGGACGGCGTATAGGTGAGGTAGACGTCGCCGAATGCTCCCGTCTCCGGCGTCGCGCGCAGCCACAGGTGCAGCGTGCCGTCGGCGTCGAAGCGCGCCAGGCCGATGGAGCGCTCTGGCACGGCGTCGAGCTTCGGCACGGGCGGCACCTCCTTCTTCTTGGGCGGCGCTTGGTGCTCGGCGAGGGCTTTCTGCAGCCACGGCCACACGAGCAGCTCCTGGTGTCGCTCCCGCTGCGCTTCGACACGCTGGACGATGGCTGGGAGGACCTGGGCGCGGAACACCGCGAGCGCCGAGGGAGTCCAGCCCGTCCAGCGGTCGGTGTCCCTCAAGCACCCATTCAGGCGCGTCAGCTCCTTCTCTGAATCGAAGGCCTCGGGCTGCGCGAGCCACGTCTCGTAGAACGTCCGGATGAACCACTCCTGGTCATGCCGGACCACGACCACGCTCCGGTTCCAGTCCCACTTCGGCGCGAGCCCGACCTTCATCGGGGTCCACGTCTGGAAGCCGGAGTGGATGTCCAGGAAGCGCTGAAGCTCGGCCCAGCGCTTCTTCGGGTCGGAGAGCGACTCGATGCGCGTGCGGCACCGGCGCATGTCCTCGGGTGTGGCCCTGGGGTCCGTCAGGATGATGTCACAGGACTTCTCCAGGGCCCCGCCGTCCACCTCGGCCCGGAGCGCCGCCAGTTCCTCGGCCCTGCGCTGCTGCGACTGATGGCTCGCGACCCGCTCTCCCAGGTGGAACGCCAGGAGGGACAGGCCGGCGCAGACCACCGGCGCCAGCAGCGGCAGTCCCAGCCCGAGCGGAACGTCCTCCCACGGACGGCTGGAGAAGAACCGCCGCCAGCCTGCCCAGACGGTGACGAACAGGGGCGTGGCCGCCACCAGCACCGCGACCACGGTGATGACGATGTGAAGCGTCGTCATGCCCCGGTGGTACGCCTCGCTGGTGAAGCCGAGGGTGGTGAGGGCGAAGCCCAGCACGGCGAGGCTCAGCGCCAGCGTGACGAGGAGGCACAGCACGGCGAGGACGGCGCTCATACCCACCGAAGGTATCCGAACCGTCCCCTATCCGGGAGGGGCCGGAGGCCACGGCCACACCGGAGGAACCGGCGGGACCTTCCCCGGCTACCGTCGTCGTCGAACCTCAGGCCGCCTCGCGTCCGTCCTCCTTCGCGCCGCGCGCCAGCCGCTTCTGGATGGCCAGGAACAGCGCCTCGTGCGTGGCGGGCGAGGCCAGCTCCACCTCGCCGCCGGGCTCGCCGAACGCGGCCACCGCGTCCCGCAGCGCCTCGCGCGCGGCCAGCGCCAGCATCAGCGGCGGCTCGCCCACGGCCTTGCTGCCGTGAATCGTGTTGTGCTGCCGCGCCTTCTCCAGCAGCCGCACCCGGAAGTCGATGGGCGCGTCGCTGAACGCCGGAATCGCGTACGTGCTCGCCGAGTGCGTCAGCAGCCGCCCGTTGGCGTCCCAGCGCAAGTCCTCCCCGGTGAGCCACCCCAGGCCCTGCACGAAGCCGCCTTCAATCTGCCCCCGGTCCACGCCCGGGTTGAGAGAGTCGCCCACGTCCTCCAGCAGGTCCACGCGCAGCACGCGCTTCATGCCCGTGTACCCGTCCACCTCCACCTCGCACACCGCCGCGCCGTAGGCGAAGTAGAGGAAGGGCCGGCCCCGGCCGCGCGCCTTGTCGTAGCCGATGCCCGGCGTCTGGTAGTAGCCCGTGACGGACAGGCCCACGCGCGCCATGTACGCGGCCTCCGTCACGCTCTCGAAGGGCAGGGCGAGCTCGGGCGCGCCCGGCGGCGCCACGCGCCCGTCCTCGAACACCAGCGCCTCCGGCGCCACGGTGCGCCCGTGCTTCTCCGCGAGCAGCCGCGCCGCCACCGGGGCCAGCCGCTCGCGCAGCGTGACACACGCATTGCGCACGGCGGCGCCATTCAGGTCCGAGCCGCTGGAGGCCGCGGTGGCCGACGTGTTGGGCACCTTGTCCGTCGCCGTCTTCGCCATCCGCACCGCGCTGGCGGGCAGACCCAGCTCGCGCATGGCCACGCCCAGCACCTTGGTGTGCAGGCCCTGGCCCATCTCCGTGCCACCGTGCGACACCATCACCGAGCCGTCCCGGTACACGTGCACCAGCGCGCCGGCCTGGTTGAGGTGGGTGGCCGTGAAGGAGATGCCGAACTTCATCGGCGTGAGCGCCAGCCCCCGCTTGATGCGCGGTGAGCGCGCGTTGAACGCGTCCACCTCCTGCCGCCGCCGCGCGAACTCCGAGGACTCCTTCAGCTCGCGCCACAGCTTCGGCAGCCGCTCGTCCTCCAGCTCCTGCCCGTAGTGCGTGGTGTTCGTCTCGCCCGAGCCGGAATAGAGGTTCCGTTCCCGCACCTCCTCCGGGGGCAGGCCCACGGCGCGGGCCACGCGCGCGAGAATCTCCTCGCACACCAGCATGCCCTGCGGGCCACCGAAGCCGCGGAAGGCCGTGTTGGACACCAGGTGCGTCTTCGCCACCCGTCCCGAGTACGCCGCGGTTGGCACGTAGTAGCCGTTGTCGATGTGGAAGAGGGCACGGTCCAGGATGGACTCGGACAAATCCAGGGACCAGCCGCCGTTGGACACCAACTGCGCGCGCACCGCGAGCAGCCGGCCCGTGTTGTCGAAGCCCACCTCGAAGCTGGCGTGGAACGGGTGGCGCTTGCCGGTGAGCGTCATGTCCACGTCACGGTCCAGCATCCACCGCACCGGCCGGCCCGTGTGCCACGCGGCCAGCGCCACCAGCGCGGCGGGGGCGTTGCCCTGCGTCTCCTTGCCACCGAAGCCGCCGCCCATGCGCGGCGCCTGCACCACCACCCGGCTGCGCGGCAAATCCAGCACGTGCGACACCACCTGCTGCACCTCGGACGGGTGCTGGGTGGAGGACGTCACCGTGACGTCGCCGTCGTCTCCGCGCTCGGCGAAGGCGGCGTGCGTCTCCAGGTAGAAGTGCTCCTGGCCGCCGATGGACAGCGTGCCAGACAACCGCTGGGGGCTGGCCGCGAGGGCCGCGTCCACGTCGCCCCGGCGGATGACGTGCGGCTGGGTGTGGTAGCTGTCCTGCGCCATCGCATCCTCCACGGTGAGGACGGCGGGCAGCGGCTCGTACTCCACCACCACGGCGCGCGCGGCGGCGCGGCAGGCCTCGACGGACTCGCCCACCACCAGCGCCACCACCTGCCCGTGGAAGAGCACCTCCCGGTCCGCGAGCAGCGGCTCGTCATGGCGGATGGGGCCGGTGTCATTCTTTCCGGGGATGTCCTCGGCCATCAGCACCGCCACCACGCCGGGCAGCTTCCGCGCCGCGATGGGGTCCCTCTTCAGAATCCGCGCGCGCGCGTGCGGCGAGCACACCGGCCACACCTCCAGCATGGGCCGCTGCTGCGCCAGGTCATCCACGTACTTCGAGGCGCCCGTCACGTGGCCCAGCGCGCTCTCGTGCCGCAGCTCGCGCCCGGCGTCGGCCGGAGTTCCCGGCTCGCCCAGGGTGAAGCGTGGCGCGGCGTCCAGCGACGGGCTGCGCTCGCCGGTGAAGAACTTCTCGAAGAGGCCCGCCACCAGCCCGCGCCGGTACTCCGCGCTGCCGCGCAGGTCGCTGATGGGGGTGATTTCCTCCGCCAGCACGGGCAGCACGCGCGCCACCGTCTCGCGCGTCCACGGCTGTCCGGTGAGCAGTTCCTCCGCGCGGCGCGCGCGCACCGGCGTGGCCGCCACGCCGCCGTAGGCCAGCCGCGCCAGCCGCACCCCGCCGTCCGCGTCCAGCTCCACGCGGAAGCCCGCGGCGACGATGCTGATGTCCAGCTCTCGCCGCTTGGACACCTTGAAGGAGTCCGACAGCCGCTTCCCACCCGCCGGAACGGAAGCGTGGGGAATGACGATGTCGCGCACGATTTCATCCGGCCGCAGCGCCGTCTTCCGGTACGCGAGGAAGAACTCGGACAGCGGCACCACGCGCTCGCCCTTCACCGACGCGAGGACGAGCCACGCGTCCAGCGCGAGCAGCACGGGCGCCATGTCGCCGATGGGCGAGGCCGTCACCAGGTTGCCGGCCAGCGTGGCGCGCTGGCGAATCTGCCGGGAGGCGAAGACGTTCAGCATCTTCGCCACCTCCGGGAAGTCGGCGCCGACGGCGTCCTCCAGCTCCACGAGCGAGGCCGCGCCGCCCACGTACCACCCGTCCGCCTCGCGGCGGATGGCGCGCAGCGACTCCACGCCCTCGGTGGAGATGAGGAACGGGTAGCGGCGGGCCTTCTTGGTGATGTCCACGCCCAGCTCGGTGGCGCCGGCCACGAGCAGCGCCTCGGGGTGCGCGGCCCGGAGCGCGAGCAGCTCCTCGTAGGACGTGGGGCGGAGGAACGTCTGTCCACGCGCCTCGTAGCGCACGGGCGGCAGCGGCGAGGCGGGGCCGCCCAGGGGCAGGCCCGGCAGCGGCTCGCGCGAGGCGCCGGCGTCACGGCTCGCGAGCGCCTCCATCATCGCGTCGCGGATGGGGCGGTAGCCGGTGCAGCGGCAGAGGTTTCCGCAGAGCTGGTCCGCCACCGCCTCGGGCGTGCAGACCTCCTTGCGCGAGTACGCCTCCACCATGGAGACGACGAAGCCCGGCGTGCAGAAGCCGCACTGCGAGCCGTAGTGCTTCACCATCGCCTGCTGCACGGGGTGGGGCTGTTCGCGGCGGCCCACGCCCTCCACCGTCACCAGCTCGCGCCCGGCCACCATGGGCACCAGCGCGATGCAGCTGTTGAAGGCACGCAGCACCCGGTGGCCCTGGGCGTCCTTGTCCACCATGGCCACGGTGCACGCGCCGCAGTCGCCCTCGGCGCAGCCCTGCTTCGTTCCGGTGAGGCCGCGCGCGCGCAGGAACTCCAGCAGCGGGGTGTTGGGGGCCACGTCGTCGACACGGACGGGCGTGCCGTTGAGCAGGAACTCGAACATGTCGCTCATTCTCCCGAGGAAACCTCGCGCAGGCGGGGGGACTCCGCCGCCGCGGTTTCGGACTGCGTGTCCACGGCCAGCCCATGGTGCACCTGGAGCAGGCCCGCGGCGATGCTCACCGCGACCTCCTGCGGCGACTTGCCGCCAATCTCCACGCCCATGGGGCACTGCACCCGCTCCATCTGCCGCGCCGTCACGCCGCGGGCTTCCAGCCGCTGACGGAACCGCGCCCACTTCGTCCGGCTGCCGATGAGGCCCAGGTATCGCGCGGGCTTCGTCACCGCGAAGGCGATGATGTCCTGGTCCAGGTCATGCCGGTGCGTCATCACCGCCACGTACGTGCGGCGCGCGTCCCAGAGGGCGCGCCCGGCGAACACGTCCCACGGCTCCTCGTGGCGCACCACGGAAGGTGGGATGCGCTCGCCGTGGAGCCACTCGGGGCGCTCGTCCACGAGGTGGACGCGGAAGGGGGTGTCCTCCAGCGTGCGGCACAGCGCCTGCCCCACGTGCCCGGCGCCGAAGAGGTACAGGCGCGGGCCGTGGTTGACGGGCTCCACGAAGACGTCCACCACGCCGCCGCAGCACTGGCCCAGCTTCGCGCCCAGCGGGTAGCGGAAGGCGCGCGCCTCGCCCTTCTCGAGGCAGGCCCGCGCGTCCGCGAGCACCAGCTGCTCCAGGTGTCCGCCCCCGACGGTGCCGTGGAAGACGCCGTCCGCGCGGACGAGCAGCTTCGCCCCGGGCTCGGCGGGCGTACTGCCCTGGTGGCCCGTCACGGTGGCGACGGCGAAGGGCACATCGGCTTGTGACCACTCCGCCAGCTGGCGGACCCAATCCCACATGGTCCGAGCGAGTCTGCCACAGGCCGGCCCTCCGGCGTCAGGGCCCTCACGGGCGGTGCGGGTCAGAAGGCGTATCTCACCTGGCAGTAGGGCAGGCGGCGGGCCAGCAGCGCCTTGAACTCGGAGACGAGGCGGCCCTTGAGCCCCGTGCGATAGCGGACGTTGTCGCCGCCGCCCTGGGACACCTTGGCCTCCTGCGTCTCGGGCGTCCACAGCAGCGCCTCGGCCTTGGGGTGCCAGCGCAGATTCACTTCGTGCAGGCCGGCGTGGTGGGTGAGGAAGATGACCTCGGCGGCGAGCTGGGCCTTCGCGGCGGGGTTGAGCGCGGCGTCCACCTGCTGGAACAGCTCGTCGTACTCCGCCTGCCAGCCCTCGTAGACGACGACGGGGGAGAAGTTGAGGTGCACCTCGTAGCCGGCGGCCACGAAGTCGTTGATGGCGGCGATGCGCTCGGCGATGGGGCTGGTGCGCACGTCCAGCAGCTTCGCCTTGGCGTGCGGCATGAGGCTGAAGCGGATGCGCGTCTTGCCCCGGGGCGCGTAGTCCAGCAGCTCGCGGTTGACGAGCTTGGTGGCGAAGGTGCCCATGGCGTTGGGCAGCGTGGTGAACAGCCGGACCAGATCCCTCACGTTGTCGCTGAGGGCCGCGTCCGCCGCGCAGTCACTGTTGCAGCCGATGTCATAGGCCCAGTAGCGCGGGTCCACGCTGTTGGCCTCCGTCTTCGGCCCCAGCTTCTGGGCATGCCGGCGGATGGCCGCGAGGACGCGGTCGATGTTGACGAAGACGGTGACGGGGTTGGCGAAGCCCTTGTGGCGCGGCACGTAGCAGTACGCGCAGCTCATGACGCAGCCGTTGGCGGTGGACGGGGGGATGAAGTCGCAGCTGCGGCCATTGGGGGTGAAGGACATCGTCTTCTTCACGCCCAGCACCAGGGTGCTGCCCTTGATGCGGTTCCACGCCTCGGCGTTGCCCTCGTTGCCGAAGAGGCCGGGGATGTTCTGGTGCGAGGGGACGGGGATGCGCTCCGCGTCCGGGAAGCGCGCGAGGATTTCGCGCCCGCGCAGGTGCTCCTCCACCTTCGGCTCCAGGTAGATGCGAGAGACCTTCAGCAGTGTGTCCAGCGGGCCCGGGCCCATGGGACGCGGGGGCGGGGCGAACAGGTCGAGGTTCGTCACCGGGAGGATGTAACGCGATGCCCGCTGCGCCGCCGGGCCCACCCGGCGGGCCCCACCCTGGAGCCCTGGAGGGCCGGCGGGGACATTGTCGCTCGCTCGACATCCGGGCCAGGAGTGAATTCCTCCAGAGCGGGAGACCTTCATGCGCGGACAGGCGGAAGAGGCGCCCTCGGTCGACGCCGAATCCGAGGACATCGAGGTCGACGACCCGTAGCCCTCGCGCGCTCTCGGGGGGCGCCGGGCGTCCGCGCCGCTCAGGCGTGAGGCGTGGGCGCTCCGCGCGTGAGGGGCACGAGGAAGAGGGCCCATAGCGCCGTCGCCGTGAGGAACGCCCCCGCCGCCAGCCCCAGCCAGAGCGTGAAGTGCGCGGAGGTGAAGGGCACGAGGAGCCGGGACACCATGGCCACCCCCATCAGCGCTCCCACCGTGCCC
Source organism: Pyxidicoccus fallax (assembly GCF_012933655.1). Taxonomy (GTDB): domain Bacteria; phylum Myxococcota; class Myxococcia; order Myxococcales; family Myxococcaceae; genus Myxococcus; species Myxococcus fallax. The sequence continues at coordinate 11,077 of NZ_JABBJJ010000166.1, forward strand.
ACCTGCCACGGGCGGCCCATGAGCAGCCGCCCGTGTCCCCCGTGCGCGAGCACCACGTGCGTGGAGACCGCGAGCGCCATCAGCCCGAAGCAGCCGAGGAAGACGACGTGCAGCCCCGCCGTGCGCAGCTCGGGCCGCAGCGCCACCACGAGGTAGCCCAGCGGCAGCAGCCACGCGGAGGCCCAGATGAGCCACCGATGGAGCCCGGCCTGCGTGGGTGGGCGCCACAGCCGCGTCGGCCCCACCAGGGCCACCGCCACCACCACCGCCCGCAGGGCATGACCCCAGCGCGAGGACACCAGCGGCTCCAGGAAGAAGCTCGCCACGAAGGCCAGCGCCGCGGCGACATGCAGCCCCTGCTTCAGCCGCCGCCGCGTCCCCGCGTCCGCGCCCGGCGGCTCGCCGTGGAGGAACATGGGCAGCAACATGCCGCCGACGCCCAGCACCAGCCCGGCGAAGAGGCCCTGCAGCAACAGCCCCGTGCCCAGCGCGTGCAGCCAGCGCGGCCCCATGCCCGGAGGCACGGCCGTCAGCACCGCGCCGGCCGCGCCCAGGCCCAGCGCCATGGGCACCCACACCATGCCCTCCGGCACCGTGCGCCCCGGCCCCGGCGCCAGGATGCGCGGCACGACGAAGGACAGCAGCACCCCGAGCTGCGCGAGGAAGAACGCCTCCGCCAGCCACCAGGCCTCCCACCACGCGCTCGCGGTGACGGCCACCGGCAGCAGCAGGGAGATGCCCACCCGCGCGGCGGACGGGCCTTCCGTCCCGGTGCGGCGGGGGATGAAGGTGTAGAGGAAGCCCAGCGCGAAGCAGAGCATGAAGCCCTGCACCAGCGTCAGCGCGTGCGTCGTCGAGCGCCACGCCGAGGCGAGGCCCAGGGCGTACAGCAGCCACGGCAGCACGCCCACCTGGCCCAGCACCACGCCCAGCGGGAAGAACAGCCGGTACGGCTCGCGGCGCCATACCGGCACCGGCCGTTCCGCGGACAGGGACGCCGTCATGGCGCTTCTCCTTCTCGCGGAGGGGCTGTCTTCGGCGCCCGCCGCGCGCGCATCTCCGCGAGCAGCGCCCGTGCCTCCTCGGGCGGGAGCACCTTCCGCGCCTCCGGGAAGAGCGTCCGCTCCTCGTGGTACAGGTGCGCCTCGAGCTGCGCCGCGAGCCGCTCGCTGTTGCGGGTCAGCTCCGGCTCCAGCGGGGGGTGTCGCTCGGGCGCCTCGGCCAGCTCCTTCCAGACGGCGATGAGGACGGCCAGCAGGGCCTCGATGTCCGCGTGCTGCCGGGACATCTCCAGGAGCGCCTCCACGGCCTCGGGGGAAAGCCCCGCCTGGAGCAGCCGCGGCGCGAGGGACGCGTCCTCGTCGTCCACGTGCAGCGGGAAGGCCTCGGTGAAGTAGCGCACCAGCCCCCGGGCGGCCTCCGAGCGCTCGTGAGGAGGCACCTCCGCCTGCCGGGCGAGCCGCAGCCCGACGAGGCTGAACTCGCGAATCCGCTCATGGCACTCCATGAGGAGCTGGAAGGCATCCTCGGATGGAGGCTCGGCGGGCTTGAATCGAAGCTGGATGAGCATGGCGTCTCCAGCTCCCGGGTTCTGCAACGAAGGCGCCAGTCTCGTGACACCAACGATTCGGGCACGTTGCGCGCCATGGCCCGCGCAGGACATGCGGGCCCGTGGGGCGACGCGCAGGTCCTGCGTCGTCTGGCCGGTGGCTCTCCGCGTCAGGCCGCGACGGGCGCCTGCTGGCCCGGCCGGTCGTCGCGGCGCATGGGCTGGGCCTTGCCGTAGGTGAGCGAGCGCCACACCCACTCCGCGGGGCCGAAGCGGAAGCGCGACAGCCACAGGTGGCTGAACACCACCTGCACTGCGAAGATGGGCAGGCAGAGGGCGAAGACGCCGACAGGGCCCACCTTCGTAATCAGTCCCAGGCCGTAGCCATAGAAGATGAAGAGGCTGATGACCGTCTGCGACAGGTAGTTCGTCAGCGCCATGCGGCCCACGGGCGCCAGCACGCCCAGGACGCGCTGCCACGTGGCGCGCTGGAAGAGCAGGGTGAGGCCCGACACGTAGACGGCCGCGAAGCCCAGCTCGCCCACGTGGCGCATCGGGGCCAGGGCAATGGGCACCCACACGGGCAACGTGTCCGGGGAGAGAATCTTGCGCAGCATGAGCTGCTGGAACACCAGCCCGGTGCCGCTGCCAATCACTCCAGCCACCAGGCCCCAGACGAGCAGCCGGCGGAAGAGCCCCAGGTGCTGGGGCGCGTCATGGAAGATGCGGCGGCGACCCGCCACCAGGCCCAGCACGAAGCGGCCGAAGGTGGCGAGCATGGTGGCGAGAATCATCGGGATGAAGTCGCGCAGGTAGAAGTTGCTGCCCGCCTTCACCACCCGCCACCAGTTTCCGTCGGAGAAGGCCGCCAGCGCTTCCGCCTTGATGGCCCCGGAGCGCTCCGACGCCGCCTTCGCGAGGGCCGCGGCCGCCTCCGGCGTCTCCGCGAGCAGCTGCGGCAGCCGCAGCAGCGTGGTTCCGATGACGGGCCAGACGAGGACCAGCAGCGCCGTGAGGATGAGCAGCGTCCGGTCCGAGCGCTTGCGGAGCAGCAGCAGTCCGAAGCCCAGCACCGCGTACGTGCTGAGGATGTCGCCGTACCAGAGCAGGAACAGGTGGGTGAGGCCCATCAGCAGCATCACCACCAGCCGCCGCGAGTACACCGGGACGATGGAGGCGCCCCGCGCCTCCGCGCGCCCCAGCTGCACCGCGAAGCCCAGGCCGAAGAGGAACGAGAAGATGGTGATGAACTTCCCGGACACCATGGACGAGTAGAACTGGAGGACGGCCTTGTCCAGGAGCGAGGCGCTCTCCATCCACGCCTCCAGCCGGGCTCGCGGCAGGAAGGCCCTGCCGCTGAACCACATGAAGACGTTGGAGATGAACACGCCGCAGAGCGCGAAGCCTCGCAACGTGTCGAGCAGCGCCAGGCGCTCGCTGGAATCGATGGGAGCGGCGGAGGGGGCGGGAGTCATGTCAGAGCGGCCGAACCCAAGCCCGGCCGCCTGTATTCCCTGCGCTCATGCGTCCCATGAGCGGACAGGAATCCCGCAAACGGTCACACGCCGATGCGCGGGCAGACGTCCTTGAAGATGCAGGCCTCGCACTTGGGCTTCTTCGCCGTGCAGGTGTACCGACCGTGGAGGACCATGGCGGGGCCGAAGAAGGTCCACTGCTCCTTGGGGACCAGCTCCATCAGGTCTTCTTCAATCACATCCGGCTTGTCGTGCTTCGTCAGTCCCAGGCGCTGGCTGACGCGGGCGACGTGGGTGTCGACGATGATGCCGGAGGGCAGGTTGAAGGCGGTGTTGAGCACGACGTTCGCCGTCTTGCGCGCCACGCCGGGCAGCGTCACCAGCTCGTCGACGGTGCGAGGCACCTCGCCGCCGAAGTCCGCCAGCAGGGCGCGGCTCATGGCCTGCACGGACTTCGTCTTCTGCTTGAAGAAGCCGGTGGGCTTGAGGTCCTCCTCCAGCTCCGCCGTGTTCGCGTCGGCGAGGGCCTGGGGGCCGGGGTACTTCGGAAAGAGGGTGGCCGTCACGCGGTTGACGCGCTCGTCGGTGCACTGCGCCGCGAGGATGGTGGCGACGAGCAGCTCGAACGGGGTGGACCAGTTGAGCTCGTAGCGCGCGTCCGGGTGGGCTTCACGGAGGCGCTCGAGGAGGACGGGGATTTTCTTCGCGGGAGTCATGTGGGCTCGCTTGTCCAACACCCTACCTGGGGTGTCTGACGTGCGTCACCCGTTCCCCGGCCCCCGGGGCCCGCACCCCGGGGGATTCAAGGCCGCGGCCCGCCACCGACGCTGGGAGCGGGCCGCGAGGGGGACCTGGACCTGGCGGGTTGCCGACCCGCCCGTCAGTGGAAGGTGCGCTACCCGCACCACTCGGCGGGAGCGTGGAAGTCGAGCTGGATTTCGGACGACGTCGTGCTGGGGCTATTGAGCACGAACATGGGCGTCGGCGGATCGAAGTAGTTCCCCATGCTCACGGACGGGGCGCCCGGGCCGACAATCAGGGCGCTGCCGCGAGGCTGCAGCACGCGGCCGCTGCCATCCGCCGCCTTCATCGTCACGTACATGCTGGAGAAGAACGAGGGCAGCTGGCGCTTCACCCAGCCGTTGATGTTGGCCGAGAACGCCCCGGTGTACTGCCAGGTCGAGTTCGAAGGATCCGGCCACACCAGGGTCGAGACCTCGACCTGGCCCCGCGAGGGAACGCCGCCGTTCGGGCAGAGCGCGCGCACGTGGACCTTGTGCTCGGGCAGCTTGCCCGTCTTGCTGAAGAAGAAATAGAGCGGCCCGGTGGAGGCGCGAAGCTGCCAGCGGCCCGAGCTGTCCGCGGTGGGGAAGCTCGTGCCGGTGTCGGACACCACGAACAGCGGGGCCGTGGGGAAGGCGAGCGAATACGTCCTGCCGGAGCCGGCGACCGGGCCGCGCGCGGTGTCCATCGTCCAGACCGCCACCACCACGTCGTCGGTGCTCTCGAACTTCAGGGCGCGCACCCCGGAGAGGTCATCGCCGGGCAAGGAGCCGGGCATGCTCTGGGTCCGCGCGTCGAAGTAGGCCCCCTGGTACGTGCGCCCCGCCGCGACGCGGTTGAAGACCTGGAGCATGTACATGCTCGGGTGGCACACGTAGCCGGCCACCCCGGAGATGAAGCCATACGTCGAGTAGCGGCAGCCGTCGGCCTCGCCCGCCTTGGGGTCCATGAACCCCGCCAGCCTGCCCTCGTACTGCTGCGAGAGCGCGGACCAGAAGTTGATGTGGGGCAGGTCCGCTTCGATGGAGCGCAGCAGGATGGCGGCGTTGTTGTGGGCGCCCACCTCGCGGGGGTTCCAGAAGTCGCCGACCTCGGTGATGTCGATGGGGTACGCCGAGAAGCCCGCCTGCGGCTGGTTCAGCTTCCGCCGGAAGAGCGCCAGCGTGTCATGGCTGTACGGGTAGGCGTGGAAGCCGAACCGCTGCACCTGGCCCAGGCTGTCGGCGCGGAGGTTCAGCAGCCTGCGGTACTCGGGGAGGAAGCTGTCGGCGTAGGTGGCGGAGTCCGTGGTGAGCCCGGCGGAGATGACCACCGCGCTGGGGACGGCCTGGTGGATGGCCGTGGTCACCCGGATGAGCATCTGCGCGTAGGCCCGCGCCTCGGCGGCGGTGTCATTCGACGCGCGCCAGAAGAGGCCGAGGTAGTTCGGCTCGTTCCAGACCTCGTACACCACGCGGCCGGGGTGGTTCGTCTGTCGGGCGATTTCAGCCGCGAACGCCTCGAGGTTCCGGAGGAAGCCCTCGCTCATGAAGTTGCCGTCGAGGGTGTAGTCGGTGATGCCGATGTGCACGTGGATGCCGCTGTCCACGAGCCGTTTGACGACCTGTCCGTAGCCCTCGTACGTCCATCCGCCGCCGCCCACCGTGAAGCTCCGGCGGTCGGCGTCGAGGCGCACCCAGCGGACGCCCGCGCGCTTCGCCGTGTCCAGGGGGATGTAGCCGGGCCCGGAGGCGAAGAGCTGGCCGAGCTCGCTCGTGTCGTGTCCGAAGGTGAGGCCCACGCGGTCCACGGGCGCGGGGAGTCCGGCGGCCGGCGCCCGGGGTGGCGTCATGAACGGGCTCGGCATGGTGACGTACGTCGGCGTCTGCGCGAGGGCGGGGCTGGCGGTCACCGCCATCACCGCGAGCAGCAGGGTGAGGATGCGTCGGGGATTGACGTGCATCGGTTGCATTCTCCGTGGTGGAAGCGCTGCTCCCGGTCATCCGGGAGCAGCGAGCTCGAGCGAAGTCACGGGGCGCGGACAGCGTCCGCCCCGGCCTCGGGGAAATTCCTTTCGGTGCTGCCCATGGACACACCGTCGGAAAATCCGTCGCACGGAAAATGGCGCGGGAGGTCAGGCCCGCTCCGGGTTGGGCTCAGGGGCCCACGGGCGCGAGCTGCTGGAGCAGCCGCACTGTCTCCGGCGCGGCCAGCGCTGGCGCGTACGCGGTGAGCGCGATGCCGGACACGACGCGGGTGATGTTGTGGTCCACCTGGCCCGCCCGAGACCAGACCGCCGCGGTGGGCGCGGTGATGTACGCGGAGAAGGTGTGGTGGCCCGTGCCGGGACGCTCGCCGATGACGTGGATGATGGCGCGATGCTTTTTCGCGTCCCCCAGTCCTCCGTAGAGCGCCTCGCCCACCCGGTAGCCGGCGCGCACGCGGCCGGAGGTGAGCAGCAGATGCTCCGGTGCCACGCTGTAGCCGGCGGAGGTGAGCGCGGAGCGCAGCGCCTGGAGGTAGGGCAGGAGCTGGCCCTCGTCCGTGAGGGCCAGCGCGTTGAGCCCGTCGGACACCAGCAGCTGCACGTCGTACCGGCCGCCGTGCCGTGCGCGCAGCGAGCGCAGCGCGTCCAGCGACACGGCGTCGAGCTGCTCGCCCGTCTCCGGGTGGAGGATGTACTCCGTGCGGTCCTTCGACTTCGTCACCAGCCGCACGGCCTCCGGCATGGCGTTGATGAAGGCCGGCGTCAGCTCCGCGAACAGGCTCTTCTTGGCGTCCGCGTAGACGCGGCGCAGCTCCGCTTCCAGCGCGGGCTCCAGGTCCCACGGATTCGCCCCATGGCCCCGAGCCATGGGCACGCCCCGGGCACGAATCTCCGCGAGCCGCTGTGCTCCCTCCGCGCGGATGTCCTCCTCGGGCCGCATGTCGCCCTTCGCGCGCAGGTATTGGAGGTACACCCAGACCGGGTCACCGAAGTGCTCGGTGGGCCGCCCCGCGGCGTCGATGACGCCCAGGCGCTGGAAGAAGGCCCACATCCGGTCCTCCACCTTGTAGCCGAAGCGCTCGCGCAGCCGGACGTGGTCCTGGAAGCCGGTGGTGAGGTAGCCCAGCATCGGGTCGTTCTTGGTGGGCAGGCCCATGAGGTACGCCGGGTTGGCGGGCATGATGCGCTCCAGGCACCAGTCCAAATCATCCAGCGACACGTCCATGTGCAGCGTGGAGCAGACGTCCAGGCCAATCATCAGCCCGTGCAGCTTGCCCATGACGATGTCCTCCAGGCAGCAGCGCACGAGCTGCTCCCGGGTGCGGAACACCTCCGGGCCGATGAAGCCCGCCACGTCGTTGAGGTGCACCCACGGCGCGGCGGCGCGGCCCGCGCTCTCCTGGGCCCGGGCCACGCGCTGGGTGAGCGCCCGCGCGAAGCCGTACTTGCGCGACTCGTGCAGCACCATGTCGTAGCCGTGCGCGTGCCCGTTGGTGAAGTCCGCGCCCTGGCCCGTCTCGAAGTAGAGGCCATACTTTCCGGAGCGGCCGTCCGCGTACCCGAGCATCTTCTCCACGGAGATGTCGAAGGTGCCATTGGCGGTGTCGCTGCCCGCGATGCTCTGGAACCAGATGCCGGTGGTGCCGGGCTGCAGGCGCTCCACCTCCGCCTGCACGTCGATGTGGGCCAGCACGCAGTGGGGCATCACGTCCTGGAGGCCGAACGTCACCACCAGCTCGTGCAGGGCGGACTCGATGGCGCCCACCGACTCCGGGGTGGAGGACACCGGGTTGCAGCCGAGCACCACGTCGCCCACCGCGTAGGAGAAGCCGTCGAACACCTGCCAGCGGATGTCGTCCACGTTGTCGGTGGGCGAGTTGGGCTGGATGCGCGCGCCCAGGTAGCCCCGAGCCCCGAGGTTGCTGCCCGGCAGCGGGTTGAACACCTTGCGCGCCACGGCGATGAGCTCCTCGTCGCTCATCAGCTTGACGACGCAGCCGATGACGTCGCTGCCCAGCCCCGGCATGAGGGCCTTGATGGCGGCCTCGTCGCTCTCCAGGAGGAACTGCTTCAGCCGGCCCAGCGTCCAGCCCTCCGCCGTGGCCGCGGCCACGCGGTCCTCCGTCTCCAGGAGCAGCGCATGCAGCCTGTCTTGCCGCACGGGGTGCGAGTCGAGGTCCACCAGCCGCGTGTTCTCCAGGAGCCGCCGCGCGTTCTCTCGCGAGGCCTCATCCGCCGCGGCCACGCCCACCAGCGCGTCGCCCTCCTTGAAGGCGTTGGCGGCGCCCAGCACCTGCTTGTAGAGCGTCTCGTCGAAGGCGCCCTTGATGCGGCGCACGTAGCCGAAGACGTCCTCGCCGGACTGCACGTCCGGAATGTGCACTCCCTCGGGCGGTGGGCCCGGAGGAGGGCGGGGTACGGTGGAGTCCTTGCCGCAGCCCAGCAGGGACGCCGCCGCGCCCCCCATCATCGCGGCCAGCACGGTGCGACGGTGCAAAAGGAACCGAGGTCCCGAAGCCATGTCCTGTCCTCACTCGTTGCGCGCTCCGGGAGGCTCCGGCCTCCCTTCCCCCGCGCGTCAGCGGGACATGCTCCGTGGTTCCAGCGAGCACCGACAACCCGGTTTCCCGAGCCAGTGGAGTTCACCCGACGCCCACAAGCCCCGGGGACGGAGTCGCACCCCGAGCGGACAACAGATGCCCTGTACCGCGCGGCGCCTTCCGCGGGTGTCTCCGGTGGAGGCGGGCCGCGTGGGGTGGCGGGCTTACGGCCTGTCGACGGTGCTGGCGACGTTCTCGGGGGTGCCGTCCGGATGGGTGCGCACGTCGAAGGTGGCGCGGACCGGGGAGCCCGGTGGGAGCGACTGACGGAGGAACGCCTCGACGGATTGCTCCCTCGGGATGCGCCTTCCAGCGAGCCGCGTGGCGTGCGTGACGCGCAGGGGGACGGCCGGTCCGTGCGCGCTCTCGACGTAGAGGATGCCCGGGCTCGCCCCGAGCACGCGGCCGGTGAGCTCCTTGCGCTCACCCGGGACGCTCTCGGTGTCGGGGCCGGTGGGGCTGGCCGGACCGGCGCCCCAGGCCGTCGCCTGCGCGCCCAGCATGAGTCCGGCGAGCAACCCCATGGCCTCGCGCTTCATCCGCTACCACCTCCGGCGGGCCCCGCGCCCCGCCATGGGGAACCGTGGCCATCACTCGCGGTGCCAGCAGCGCTCGCTCCCCTGGACGGACGCTGGCACCGGGCCTAGGGTCCGCGCCCGTTCCACCTCTTTCCCGAGAGAGCCACCACCTCCATGGTCTCCGCCATCTTCAACCCGGCCCGTTGGAAGTCCGTCGAGGGCTTCAAGTTCAAGGACATCACCTTCCACCGCGCGGTGGACCAGGGCACCGTGCGCATCGCCTTCAACCGGCCCGAGGTGCGCAACGCCTTCCGTCCCCGCACCGTGGACGAGCTGTCCCGCGCGCTGGAGGCCACGCGCTTCATGACGGACGTGGGCTGCGTGCTCATCACCGGCAACGGCCCCTCGCCCAAGGACGGCGGCTGGGCGTTCTGCTCCGGCGGAGACCAGCGCATTCGCGGCAAGGACGGCTACCAGTACCAGGGCGAAGAGGGCGAGTCGGACCCCGCGAAGCTGGGCCGGCTCCACATCCTGGAGGTGCAGCGGCAGATCCGCTTCCTGCCCAAGGCCGTCATCGCCGTGGTGCCGGGCTGGGCGGTGGGTGGCGGGCACAGCCTGCACGTGGTCTGCGACATGACCATCGCGAGCAAGGAGCACGCCATCTTCAAGCAGACGGACGCGGACGTGGCCAGCTTCGATGGTGGCTACGGCTCGGCGCTGCTGGCGCGGCAGGTGGGCCAGAAGCGCGCGCGCGAAATCTTCTTCGTGGGCGCCAACTACTCGGCGGAGGAGGCCATGAAGATGGGCATGGTCAACGCCGTGGTGCCGCACGCGCAGCTCGAGGAGTTCGCGCTGGACTGGGCCGCGGAGATCAACACCAAGAGCCCCACGGCCATCAAGATGCTGAAGTACGCCTTCAACCTGCCGGATGACGGCATGGTGGGGCAGCAGCTCTTCGCCGGCGAGGCCACGCGCCTGGCCTACGGCACCGACGAGGCCCAGGAGGGCCGCGACGCCTTCGTGCAGAAGCGCAAGCGCGACTTCAAGCGCTTCCCCTGGACGTACTGATTCGTCACGGCGGCCTGGGGCTCAGGGCGTCGCCCACAGCACGTCGATGAGCACGCCGTAGTGCACGCTCGCGGCGGCGATGACCATGAGGTGGAACACCTCGTGGTAGCCGAACACGGTGGGCAGCGGGTCGGGCCATCGGCGTGCGTAGACCACCGCGCCGAGCGCGTACAGGACGCCGCCCGTCACCAGCCAGGCGACGCGCCCCGGGCCGATGATGTCCGGCAGCCACAGCACCACCGGCGCCGCCACCAGGCCCAGGACGACGTAGAGCGCGGAGCGGAGCCCTCGGGAGGCGGAGATGCCCAGTAACGTGAGCGTCACGCCGACGAGGGCGCCGCCCCACATCACCCCGAGGAGCGGGCCGCTCCAGCCGCTCTTCGTCTCCAGCGCGGCCATCGGCGTGAAGCTGCCCGCGATGAGGAGGTAGATGGCGGCATGGTCCAGCCGCTGGAGCCACCGGCAGGCGGCGGCGCTCCAGGTGGGCACGTGGTACAGCCCGCTGGCGCCGAACATCAGCACCAGGCTGACGCCGAACACCTGGGCGGCGAGGTACGGAGCGCCTTGCACCGGCGCCAGGGCCAGGTGGATGCAGCCGGCGATGGCCGCCACGGCCGCGAGCAGGTGCGACAGCCCCCGCAGCCGAGGCTTCACGCTCTCGTCGATGAGATAGGGATTGACGGCTTCTCGGGTCGCCATGCCCTGGACCTATGCACGGCACGTCACGGAGGCGTCAGCCCGCGGAACACGCGTCCACGGTTGGACGCCTGCCGCTCGCAAGCGTCGACCTCTGCACGGCGGCAGGGGCCAGCAGGTGACAGGCTCCGCGCCCATGACGCGGAGCTTCATGACGACGACGTGCGTCAGCCGGCGGGAGTCACCACCACGGAGGGTGCCGTGCGCCGACTCGGGCCGTGGAAGACGACCTCGATGTTGTTGCCGTCCGGGTCCAGCACGAAGGCGGCGTAGTAGCCCGGATGGTACGGGCGCTCACCCGGGCCGCCATTGTCTCGGCCGCCCGCGGCGAGCGCCGCCTTGTGGAAGCGCTGGACGGTCTCCCGGTCCTTCGCCTGGAAGGCGAGGTGCACGCCCCGCTCGGAGGGCGGCGTGCCCGGGTCCACGGGGCTGACGAAGAACTCGTCGGCCTGGAAGAAGTGGCCGGGGCTCTCGCGGGCGATGGGGACGCCGACCACCTCCAGCACGGCGCGGTAGAAGCGCAGGCTGGCGTCCAGGTCGCGGACGCGCAGGTGGACGTGGTCGAACAGGCGGCCCATGTGGAATTCCATGTCGTGGCTCCTTGGCGGAAGGCACCGCCCGCTCGGACGGTGCCACGCGCGCGAGGCTGCCGCGCCCGGTGTTGGAACGACAAGGAGAGAAAGACGGCCGTCAGGCAGGGAACAGCCGGAGCGGCAGCGCCAGCGGTCCCCGGGCGATGAGCGAGCGCGACCACGCGATGGGGCCCGGTGCGAGTGAGAAGTCCCGCAGGCGCGGGAACAGGGCCTCCAGCCCGAGGCGTGCTTCGAGCCGCGCGAGCATCGCTCCGAGGCAGTAGTGGACGCCGTGGCCGAAGACCATGTGGGACTGCCCGCCGCGCGTGAGGTCGAAGCGGTCCGCCTGGGGATACTGGCGCTCGTCGCGGAGGGCCGAGGCCAGCAACACCACGACGGTGGCGCCGCTCGGGATGCGGACGCCACCCACCTCCGTCTCCTCGGTGGCGAGCCGGAGGCTGGAGTGGGCGGGCGGCTCGTAGCGGAGGACCTCCTCGATGAGACGGGGAATGAGGCGCGGGTCCGCGAGCACGCGCGCACGCTCCTCCGGGTGCTCGGACAGGACGTACATCGTGTTGGCGAGGAGGTACACGGTGGTCTCGACACCGGCCGGGAGCAGGCTGAAGAGGAAGCTGATCAGCTCCTCGTGGGTGAGCACCGAGCCGTCGTCGGCCGGGCGGATGAGCTCGCTCACCAGGTCATCTCCGGGGCTGGCGCGGCGCGCTTCGATGATGTCCTCGAAGCACCGCTCCATGTCGACGAGGCTCTGGCGGATGCGCGCCTGTTCCTCCGGAGGGTGCTGGCCCGCGGGGATGCTGACGAGGTCATCCGCCCAGCCCTTGAGCCGCGGGTACGGGTCCGCCTCCAGTCCGAACAGCAGGCCCAGCACGCGCACCGGGAGGCGCAGGGAGAAGGCCTCCACGAAGTCCACTTCGGCTTCCGCCTGGCGGAGGAGGTCGTGGGTGAGTTCGTTGGCGATGGCGCGAATCTTCGGCTCCAGGATGTTCAGGGCCGCGGGGCCGAAAGCCCGGGCCACGCGGCCTCGCAGGCGCGTGTGGGCCGGCGGGTCCTTGACCACGAGCGACTGCGCGGTGGGGTTGCGGTCAATCCAGGGAGGGAGGAAGCCCCGGGCCAGTCCCTCGGACGAGAAGCGGCGCGGGTCCTTCATCACCGCCGCCACGTCCTCGTAGCGGCTGACGGCCCACAAGCCGCCGGGCTCCACCTGGCGGATGCCGGTGCGCCGCAGCTCCGCGTAGAGGGGGTAGGGGTTGGCGCGCGTCTCGGGGCTCATCAGGTCCAGCGTGGGTTGCATGTCCGGGCTCCTCGGAGGCGAAGGGACACCCGCGGCAGAGCAACGCCCGCGCCACCACGGAGGGCCGAGTCGTTTCCGTTGGTTACCTGTCGCTCGCGCGCCGAGGCCCGCGAGGGCTCCTTCAAAACGGAGTAGGCGACTCCTTCAATTTGAAGGAGGGCGCATGCGGCTGGAGGACCTGGACATCCGCGAGCTGCTGGACGTCGATGCGGAGGAGGGCGTGGTCCGCTTCGCGGGGCAGCGGGCGCTCATCCTGGACGCGGTGGCCATGGGGCTGTTGCGCAAGGCGGTGCTGGACACGTTCGGGATGACGGCGGCGCGGGCGGTGCTCACGCGCTTCGCCTTCGCGCACGGCTGGCGCATGGCGGAGGCGCTGTGCTCGGGCTTCACGTGGGAGCGCACGGAGGACTGGCGCAACGCGGGCGGCGTCATCCACCGGCTCCAGGGGCTCATCCGGCTGGTGCCCGGGGCGGAGGATCCGTTCGCTCCCGGGGGCGCCCGGTTGGAGGCGTCCTACGAAGCGGAGCAGCACCGGCTCCACGCGGGCCGCGCGGAGGCGCCGGTGTGCTGGACGCTCACGGGCTTCGCGAGCGGGTACCTCAGTCGCACGGAGGGACAGCCCATCTACGTGCTGGAGGACGCGTGCCTCGGACGCGGGGACGCGGAGTGCCGCTTCCGCGCGAGGACTCGGGAAGAGTGGGGCGCGGAGCTGGAGCCGCACCTGCCGTTCTTCGAATCGGATGGACTGGACGCGGTGCTGCGCCGCGTGGCCGGGGAGCTGAAGCGGAAGGAGAAGCGCCTGGAGGTGCGTCGGAAGGAGCTGGCGCGTGGAGGCGGGGCGGGAATGGACGCGTCCGGAATCGTGGCGTGCAGCGCGGCCATGCGGCGGGTGCTGGAGCTGACGCGGCGGGTGGCGGAGGTGGACTCGACGGTGCTCATCCTGGGGGAGAGCGGGGTGGGCAAGGAGCGGGTGGCGCGGTTGATTCACGAGGCGTCTCCTCGGGCGTCGGAGCCCTTCCTGGCGGTGAATTGCGCGGCGTTGTCGGAGACGCTGCTGGACAGCGAGCTGTTCGGCCATGCGCGAGGGGCCTTCACGGGCGCGGTGAGGGAGCGGCCGGGACTGCTGGAGGCGGCGGGCGGCGGGACGTTGTTCCTGGACGAGGTCGGGGAGCTGGCGCCTTCGGTGCAGGCGAAGCTGTTACGGGCGCTGCAGGAGCGGCAGGTGCGGCGGGTGGGGGAGAACAAGAGCCGGCCCATCCACGTGCGCGTGGTGGCGGCCACCCACCGCGACCTGGCGCGCGAGGTGGAGGCGGGCCGCTTCCGGAAGGACCTCTATTACCGCCTGCGCGTGGTGGAGCTGCGGGTGCCGCCGCTGCGCGAGCGTCGCGAGGACGTGCTGCCACTGGCGCGGGCGCTGCTCGGCGCCGCGGCGGGGCGCATGGGACGGCCGGAACCCTCACTGACGCCACGGGCGGCAGACCAGCTCGTCCGGTACGACTGGCCCGGCAACGTGCGCGAGCTGGAGAACGCGCTGGAGCGGGCGGTGGCGCTCGCGAGGGGCCGGCGCATCGACCTGGAGGACCTGCCCGGAGATGTCCGGGAAGCGCTCCCCGTGCCGGCGGTGGCCGGAGGTGTCCGCCCGCTGGAGGCCGTCGAGCGCGACTACATCCTGGCCGCGCTGGAGCGCAACGACGGCAACCAGACGGTGACGGCGCGACAGCTCGGCATCGGCGCCGCCACGCTGTACCGGAAGCTGAAGCAGTATGGCGCCCTGGCGAAGGACAGGGGCAGAACGGGATGACCTCCGTCCCTGCGCCTCACTGTCGGACCGGCTGTGCCACCGAGGTCGGAGGCAGCCATATGAGCAACCCTCGGCTGACGGTGCTCGACCATGACACCCAGCACTCGTGCACGTTTTCGATGACGAAGAATCTCTTTGCGGTTTGAGCGTGGTGGCTGGAGAAGAGGGGCATGGAATCTCCCTCCCTGACCTTCTTCTGCGAGCTGGAGTCCCATCCGCTGCGGGAGCTGTTCGCCACGCCGGGCGTCATCGAGGACCTGGTGGCGCTGCGGGCCGGCGTGAGCCTCGGCCTGCTGGACCTGGGCCCGGAGCGGGCGGAGGTGGTCCGGCGCCTGCACGATGCGGGTATTCCCGTCACCGCGTGGCTGCTGCTGCCGGAGTCGGAGGGCTACTGGTTCCACGCGGGCAACGTGGCCCAGGCCACCGCGCGCTACGACGTCTTCCGCGCGTGGACGGCCGAGCACGGGCTGAAGTGGGCCCGCGTGGGTCTGGACATCGAGCCCGACATCCGCGAGCTGCGCGGCATCCTCGAGGGCGGCTGGTGGAGGCTGCCGGCCATGCTCCCCCGACTGGTGCGCGGCGGGCGCGTGCGAAAGGGCCGGGCCGGATACACCGCGTTGATGGAGCGCATCCGCGCGGATGGCCACCGGGTGGACACGTACCAGTTCCCCTTCATCGTGGACGAGCGGCAGTCCCGCTCCACGCTGCTGCAGCGCGTGGCCGGCGTGCTGGACCTGCCGGCGGACCGCGAGGTGCTGATGCTCTACACCAGCTTCGTGCGTCCTCACGGCGCGGCCGTGCTGTGGAGCTATGGCCCCGGCGCCGCCTCCATCGCGGTGGGCATCACCGGCGGCGGCGTGGAGTTGCCGGGCGCGAAGCTCGCCGTGCCGCTGGACTGGACGGAGCTGTCGCGAGACCTGCGGCTGGCGGTTCGGTGGACGCACGACCTCCACGTCTTCAGCCTGGAGGGCTGTGTGCGGCAGGGCTTCCTGTCCCGCCTGCGCACCTTCGATTGGGATGCCCCGGTGGACCCGCCCGCGATTCCCGCCCGCCGGGTGGACGCGTTCCGCCGGGCGGCCCGCGCGGTGCTCCGCGCGAGCTCCCACGTGCTTCGCTAACCTCCTTCAGCGAAGTCGGGTCAGGGCCTGACGAGCGACGTCATGGAAGGAGTCCCGCGGCAGCGGAGTGAAAGCCGGGCCGCACAACGTCGCGCCTGATTCAGCCAGGACGTCGTAAGGCCCCA
>NZ_JABBJJ010000167.1 GCF_012933655.1 Pyxidicoccus fallax
GGGTGGGAGGGCGGTGGAAAATCACGGTGGCGTGTCCGGGTGTAACGGATTTTCGAGGCTCAACCCTCCTCGGGTTGCGTGCCCTTGGGCAGAAAGCCGTACTTCTCCAGCTTGTAGTACAGCGCGGACGTCTTGATGCCGAGCAGGCGCGCGGTCTCCGTCTTCACGCCGCCGGCCTTTTCATAAGCGCGGGCGATCAGCTGCCGCTCCAGGTCCTCGAGGATTTCGGGCAGGGGGCGGTCGCCGTGGGGCACGGGCAGGCCCGCGTCCATGCGGGGCGCGCCGCCGGTGAGGTGGGACGGCAGGTCCGCGGCGGTGAGCACCTCGCCCTCGGCGAAGACGAGCGCCTGTTCGATGACGTTCTCCAGCTCGCGCACGTTGCCGGGCCACGCGTGGCGGGTGAGGGCGCGCAGGGCGGAGTCCTCCAGGCCGGTGACGCGGCGGTTGACGCGGGGGCCGTGCTTGGCGACGAAGTGGCGGGCCAGAAGGCCCAAATCTTCCGGCCGCTCGCGCAGGGGCGGCAGGGTCAGCGGGACGATGTGGAGGCGGTAGTAGAGGTCCTCGCGGAAGCGGCCCGCCTTCACCTCGGCCTGGAGGTCGCGGTGGGTGGCGCTCACCACGCGCACGTCCACCTTGAGCGTCTCCTCGCCGCCCACGCGCTGGATTTCCTTCTCCTGGAGGACGCGGAGCAGCTTCGTCTGCACGGAGGCGGGAATCTCGCCAATCTCGTCGAGGAAGAGGGTGCCGCCGTCGGCCAGCTCGAAGCGGCCGAGCTTGCGCTTCACCGCGCCGGTGAAGGCGCCGCGCTCGTGGCCGAACAGCTCGCTCTCCAGCAGCGTCTCCGCGAGGGCCGCGCAGTGCACGACGACGAACGGGCCGTCCTTGCGGGGGGACAGCTGGTGGACCATGCGGGCGACCAGCTCCTTGCCGGTACCGCTCTCGCCGCGCACCAGCACGGTGGCCTCGCTCTGGGCCACCTTGCGCACCTGGGACATGAGCTTCTGCATGGGCTCGCTGTCGCCCACGAGGCTGCCATGGGTGAGGGCCGCGTCGGCCTCGTGGGCCGCGGTGCGCGCGGAGAGCTTCTCCACCTGGCGGCGGGTGGAGGCCAGCTCCAGCCCCTTGTCCACCTTGGCGCGCAGCACCTCGGGGGGGAAGGGCTTGGTGATGAAGTCGTAGGCGCCCTCCTGCATGGCGCGCACGGCCGTCTCGATGGTGCCGAAGGCGGTGACGACCATGACGACGGCGGCGGGGTCCAGGGCCTTGAGGGACTTCGTCACCTCGATGCCGTCCATGCCGTCCATCTTCAGGTCGGTGACGACGAGGTCGAAGGGGGCCTTGCGGTAGGCGGCCAGGCCGTCGGTGCCGCTGCGCACGGCGGAGACGGCGTGCCCGGAGCGGGTGAGGGTGACGGCCATGCCCTCGCGCAGGGTGTCGTGGTCATCGATGACGAGGATGCGCGCCATGGGGTTGCTCGAATCTCCGTTGAGGGCACCGGCCGGCCGGGTGTGCCCGCATGAGAACACACCTGGAGTCGCACCCTACACCGGCTGGCGCCGCCTGCACGCCCGCCATGCGAAGGCACTGGCGCGCGGACATTCAGGGCGGTACGTGGACGGGCATGGATTCTCCGGCTTCCACCTCCCTGCAGGCCCTGCTGGCGCGGCACGTTCCCACGGATGAGAAGGAGCGCGAGGACCTGGAGCGGATGCGGCACCACGCCGTCACGCTGGCGCAGCCGTTCTCCCGCTCGCAGGCCACGGCGCACTTCACGGGTAGCGCCGTGGTGGTGGACCCGGAGGGCGGGCGGGTGGTGATGCTGCACCACGGGAAGCTGAAGCGGTGGCTGCAGCCGGGCGGGCACGCGGACGTCGCGGACGGCGGGGACATGGCGGAAACGGCGCTGCGCGAGGCGCGCGAGGAGACGGGCTGCCGCGTGCACCTCCACCCGACGGCGCCCCAGCCGCTGGACGTGGACATCCACACCATTCCGGCGCGCAAGGACGAGCCGGAGCACCACCACCTGGACGTGCGCTTCCTGCTGGTGGCGGAGAACCCCGAGGCGCTGGTGCACGACCCGGCCGAGTCCACCGGCGTGCAGTGGCTCACGTGGGACGAGGCGCTGTCGCGCGCGGACGAGGCGCCGCTGCGGCGGATGCTGGAGAAGGCGCGGCGCGTGGTGGCTTCGGCGCGCTGAGCGGGGTGTCAGTTGGGGTTCCTAGGCTCGTGGGATGCGAGCCTGGAAGGTGCTGTGGGTCGTCCTGCTAACGGCCTGTGCTTCGACGAACGTCACCCAGCAGCGATGGGAGGTGGCGGAAGCCGTCGCCGAGGAGTGTGACGACCCGGGGGCGGATCTCTGCACCACGTTCATCTGCGGGGTCGGGGCGTGCGCGCTCTACTCCTGCGAGGACGTGGACCCGGGCCGTCTCGTGCGCGCGCAGGTGGCCGTGCCCGTCCGGCCGCCGACGCCCGCGCGTCCCTTCCCGACTCCCACCAGTCCCCAGCGGTACTGGGGGAGCATGCAAGGGCTTCCGGCGGATGCGGAGCCCATCTTCATCATCCCCTGGAACGAGACGAGCGAGGAGTACGCGGCGCGGCTCAGGAGGGAACTGGAGGAAACGCCCACGCGGACCTGGGTGAAGCACCATGTGTTTCCACAGGCGTTCAAGAGGTGGTTCGAAAGGCAAGGCGTCAACATCCACGAATGGACGCTGGTCATCGACAAACAGGTCCACGAGAGGATCCATCGCGGGAAGAGTGGCGGGCCTTGGAACGCAGAGTGGGACGCCTACATTCGGCTCAATCCGTTCGCGAAGCAGCAAGCCATCCATCTCTTCGCTGTGCAGATGATTTTCCGCTTCGACCTGGCGGGCCCCGTGGTGCCGTACTACGACAAGAAGTTCATTCCTCTATTCCCTGTTGTAGAGGAAGACATCTACTGACCATGCGTCTGTTCAAGCTCGACAAGGACTACACTTCCGAGCGCTATCCGTGGAGCCTCCAGGCAGACCACAAGTGGTGCCTGCCCGGTGTCCACTGCCCCACCTGCGATGAAGTCGGAGGCGGAATCGGAGAGGCGTACCCCTCGGTGGACCTGTCCGAACTGCCCGATCGCAGGAAGTATGGGGCGCGTGTGGAAGAGGACTTCGAGGAGTTCACCCGGATGAGGGATGCGGTACGCCCTCTCGCGCCTGTAGATGCGCCACTCGAGCCGGGAGCGGAGTTCGGTCCGCTGATTGGGAGGGGGCGGGGCCCCTTCCCGCAACTCGTGTTGATGCATCCGTGGATACTGCTCATCCGCCGTGAGGCCCTGGAACAGCTCCAAGCAGAGGGCCTGCGCGGCTTGACTGGCTGCAAGACCCAGTTGCGTTTCCGCGACAAGAACCCGCCCGAGCTGCTGGAACTCCAGATAGAGCCACGAGGGCTGCTGCACCGGGACTGTCTTCCGCGGCTTCTGCCTCCAGCGTGCGTGACGTGCGGTCGACGTGACTTCAGCTTGCCTCCAACCCCCCTCCTGGATGCGGCATCTCTGCCGACAGATCGAGACCTTTTCCGGCTCGCCAACTTCCAGACGGTCATGGTCGGGACGGAGCGGTTCGTGGAGACGGTACGCCGGCTCGGCTTCGAGGAAGTGACGTTCCAGGAGCTGCCGACCCGCTGACCCGCGCTACTCCGGTGCCGCCTCCCGGCTGAACCGCTGCAGCGTCCCATCCAGGTACCGCGCGCGGCATGCGGAGCGCTGCAGCTTGCCGCTGGACGTCTTGGGCAGCGCGCCGGGCCGCACGAGCACCACCCGCGGCGGGAAGCCGAAGTGCTCCTGCGCGACCCGCTTCACCTTCACCTCCAGGGCCTCCACCTCCGCGCCCGCTTCCGGCGTCACCGCGAGGACCACCTCTTCCGTGCCCTCCTCGCCGCGCACGCTGAACGCCACCACCGCGCCGCCGCGCACGCCCTCCAGCGCTCCCACCACGCGCTCCACGTCGGCCGGCGCATGCTTCCGCCCGCCCACCACCAGCAGGTCCTTGAGCCGGTCGACGATGAACAGCTCGCCCTCCGCGAGGTAGCCCAGGTCTCCCGTCCGCAGCTCCGTCCTCGCCGCGCCACCCTCGCGCAGCTCGTGGAAGTAGCCCGGCGTCACCGAAGGCCCCGACACCGCCACCTCGCCCAGGTGCCGCTCGGGAAGCTCGCGCCCGTCCTCCTGCGAGAGGATGCGCACCCGGTGCCCGGGCACCGGCCGGCCCACGCTGATGAACGTCGTGCTGTCCGCCGCGCCCGCCTCCACCGGCCGTGCCTCGCCCCGCGCCGTGAGCGGCTCCCTCGCCACGCTGTCACAGCGCAGCGGCGCGTCGGGCGGAGCGAAGGAGACGGCCAGCGTGGCCTCGGCCAACCCGTAGGCGGGGCGAAAGCTCGTGGCGCGGAAGCCCGCGGGCTCGAAGCGCCGGATGAACGCCCGCGCCGTCTGTGGGTCGATGGGCTCCGCCCCGTCGAAGGCCAGCCGCCACGAGGACAGGTCCAGCTCGCGCAGCGCGCTCTCGGGGATGCGATTCGCGAGCAGGTGATACGCGAAGTTCGGCGCCGGGCTGAACGTCGCCCGGAAGCGGTGGATGGCGCGCAGCCACGAGTCCGGGCGGTACACGAAGCTCTTGAGCGGCGCGACATACGCGGGGATGCCCAGGTACACGCCCAGGAGCAGCCCGGCCACCAGCCCCATGTCGTGGAACACCGGCAGCCACGAATAGACGACGTCGCGCCCGTCCATCCGCCCGCCCTCGATGATGGCGCGGATGTTGGCCACGAGGTTGTCGTGCCGCACCACCACGCCCTTCGGCTCGCCCGTGCTGCCCGACGTGTACTGCAGGAAGGCGATGCCCTCCGGACGGCACCGCCAGTCCAGCGGGCACTCCAGCGGCACGGACTCACCGTCCAGCTCTCCCAGCTCCACGACGCCGAGCGCCGCGTCCTCCAGCGCCCCGGCCACCGCCTGCCGCGCCCGCGCGTCGTCCACCACCAGCGCGCGCGGCCTCGCGTCGCGGGCCACCGAGCGGAGCCGGGCCTGGTAGGACTGCATCTGCAGGTCGGCCATGGACGGCAGCGGGGCGGGGATGGCGCCCAGCACCTGCGTGGCGATGAGGAAGGAGAAGAACGCGTCCGCGCGGGACACGCAGATGAGCACCGAGTCCCCCGCCCCCACGCCCGCGCGGGCCAGCAGCGCGGCGGCCTGGTGCACGCTCTTCGCGAGCGCCGCGTAGGTGAAGGGCTTCGCCTGCGGCTCGCGCCCGGCGAAGCCCACCACGTGCAGCACCGGCTGCTCGGGCGTCAGCGCCACGCGCTGGGAGAACGCCTCCGGGAAGCTGAGGGCCGCATCCGGCAGCCACGCGGCCGAGGGATTCCGTGCCGCGTCCGGCGAAGGAGCGAGGACAGGCTCAGCCGACATGCAGGCCTCCGTCGATGGGAATCGCCGCCCCCGTCAGGTAGGGCGTCTTGCAGGTGGCGAGGAACTCGATGACCTCGGCGACCTCGTCCGGCTGCGCGAAGCGGCGCAGGGGGACGCGGGGCATGACGAACTTCTCCAGCGTGGCCCGCATGGGCGCGGCCATGGGCGTGTCCACGTAGCCCGGCAGCACGGCGTTGACGGAGATGCCATGGCCCGCCAACTCGCGCGCGTGGGACTGCGTGAGCGCCACCATGCCGGCCTTGGACGCGGCGTACGGCGCCGCGAGCGCCGCCCCCGTGAGCCCGGAGATGGAGCTGACGTGCACGATGCGCCCCCCGGTGCGCGCCATGATGGCCCCGAAGTGCGTCGTGGTGTGCAGCGTCCCCGTGAGGTTGATGCGCAGCACGCGCTCCACCGCGGCCGCGTCGTCCTTCAGCGCGGACATCTGCTGGAAGACGCCCGCGCACGTGACGAGCACGTCCACCCGGTGGAAGGCCGCGTCCACCCCCGCCGCGACGCGGCGGATGGACTCCACGTCCGTCACGTCCATCACCTCGAGGCCCAGGCGCGGCGCGTCCGCCCGGAGCCCCTCCAGCTCGCGCAGGGACGCCTCGGCGTGGTCCGTGGCCACCACGTGCAGGCCGGCGCGCAGCAGGCGCCGCACCACCGCGCGGCCGATGCCTCCCGCCGCCCCCGTGACGACGGCGACGCGAGGCTCAGACATTCAGGGCCCGCGGGCTGGGGCGCGGCTCGGTGGCGGGAATGGCTTCGACCGGAGGGAGCGCGGCGGCCACGGCCGGCTGCGTCTCCACCGCCGGAGCGCGAGCGGCGGCGGGACGCGCCTGCGGATAGAAGTCGCGGCCCTTCGCGATGAACGCGTCCAGCGCCTGCACGGGCCCGAGCGGGAGCAGGGCGCGCACCTCGTCCGAGGTGAGCAGCCGGGCTGCGCGCTCGCGCGTCAGGTAGCGGCAGAGGCTGCCGTAGCCGAGCGGGAAGTCGATGAGCTCGCGCGCCAGCACGTCCACGACGGTGGGGTGTCCCAGCGTGCGCTCCGCCAGCGCGCGCGTGGCGAAGCCGAGCAGCGAGATGAGCACCGCGTCCGCGAGCGGGACCGAGCCGTGCGCGCCCAGGGCATCGGCGGTGGCGAGCGCCTCCAGCGCCTCCTGGATGCGCTCGACGGGCGCCGAGGCCGGCAGGTGCGCCACCAGCGCCAGGGCCAGCTCGGGCCGCGGCAGGTTCCGGATGAGCTCCGCCGGCGAGCGCACGAAGCCGAACGCCCGCACCGTGGCCAGCGCGTCGCCCGCCTCGCCACCCTGGAGCACGTGGGCCACCAGCGGCCCCAGGTACGCGCCCAGGAGCGCGTGCAGGACCGGCGCCTCCGTCGCGCGCGACATCACCGGGTGGAACCCCGCGCGGTGCAGCAGCGCGAAGACGGTGCGCGCCTCCTCGGGAGGACGGCCCTCCGCCGCGCGCACCTCCACCACCGGCAGCCCCGCCTCCAGCAGCGGGGCGTAGAGCACCACGTCCGACACCTGCCGCAGCGGGCCCGCCACCAGCTCCGGCGCCAGTGACACCGTGCCCTCCGGCAGCGGACCGCCTTCGGGGGCGTAGCGCGTCACGTGCACCACCGGAACGCCCGGCGGCGGCTGCTGCGGCGCCACGTCCACCGCGAGGCCGCGCACGCGCCGGGTGCGCAGGTCCTCCGCCAGCGACGCCAGCCGCGCGTCCTCCGCGTCGATGACCACGTGCGTGAGCGGCGACAGCTCATGCTCGCGCAGGCTGTGGTGCAGCGCGAGCCGCCGCACGAAGAAGATGGACAGCGCGGCCTTGGCGATGGGGTTCACCACCGAGCGGCCGCAGGCCTCCACCTCCATCGCGTAGTCCCGCGCCTCCGCCGGCCGGCCCCGCCGCGCGGCGTGCAGCATCAGCTCGAAGCACTCCGTGTACACGGGTTGGTAGGCGGGGGGCAGGCTCGCGATGCGCGCGCGCGTGAGCGCCTCGAAGTCCACCGCCACCGGCAGGCGCGCCGCCGCGGACGTCTGCCGGCGCTTGCCACCGCCGCACTCCAGCAGCGCGTCCACGAAGCGCATCACGCTGCCGTCGAAGTCCGCGTCGTCGAAGCAGGCGTCCACCAGCCCCCGCCGCACCGCCTCCGGCGCCGACCAGCGCTCGCCCCACAAGAGGGCGTCCGTGGCGTTCTCCAGGCCGATGAGGCGCGGCAGGTCCTGCGTGCTGCCGAAGGCCGGGATGAACAGGTACTCGGCGATCTCCGTCATGTAGAAGTGCGTCTCGTACGTGCGCGCGGCGACGCGGTAGTCGCAGTGCAGCGAGAACTCCACTCCACAGCCGTAGCAGTTGCCCCGGATGGCGGCGATGGTGGGCGCGGGGAACTCACGCACCGCGCGGTACGCCCGCGTCACCGTCTCCGTCATCCGCGGGATGTCCTCGGGCGCCTGGGCGGTGCCCGCCATCATCAGCCCCACGCCGTTGATGAAGCTGCCCGGCTTGGCGCTGCGGATGACCAGGGCGCGCACGCGCTCCTTGTCCACGCCCGCCAGGATGTCCAGCAGCTGCACCGCCGCCTCGTGGCTGAAGATGTTGAACTGGTTGCCCGGCGTATCCAGCGTGAGCACCAGGACGTCGTCCACCCACTGCATCCCGAAGAGCTTCGTGGACATGGTCGCCTACCCGAGCGCCGCGACGTAGTTGCACAGCGAGCCGACCGTCAGCGCGGACGGGTCCGGCTCGCTGGCGATCCAGTCGTCCAGCAGCACCGGCTGCTGCACCCGGTCCTCCAGCTCCAGCGCCAGCCGGGCGATGCTCATCGAGTCGAAGCCCAGGTCGGTGACGAA
The DNA here is from genome assembly GCF_012933655.1 of Pyxidicoccus fallax. GTDB lineage: Bacteria > Myxococcota > Myxococcia > Myxococcales > Myxococcaceae > Myxococcus > Myxococcus fallax. Next base: position 8,287 of record NZ_JABBJJ010000167.1, read on the forward strand.
GCAGTGGCCCCGGTCGATGACCTCGGGCAGGGGCAGCTTGCACGCCGCCCGCGTCGCCGCCACCACCGCCTCGAGAATGGAATCCGTGTCGCTCCGGGTCTGCATCAGGGAACCCCGCTCAGTGGGCCCATGCCGGGCCCCGTTGGTCATCCAGGAGCAGCACTGCTCCCCACTCACCCGGGCCACGTTCCCCCACCGCGCCGTCCACGCCCCTACCCAGACCCGAAGTTGTATTTTTGTGAAAATATACAGGCACGGCCGAACTATAGAAAGGGAGGTGGCGTGAGTGTGTATCAATTTCTTGTGACTGCGCATTGGCGGACACCTGGGGGGCAAGCCGCCGCTGGGGGACACACAGGTTGCGCACTGCCGCGCCGCCGGCAAGGTCCCGTCGTACCCCAGGGGGGGTCTACGGAGTCCCTGGTCGTCGGAGTAGCGTCACGGTTCCCCGCGAGAAATCACCATGCAGACCGTTTCCCCACTCCCGCCCCGTGTGGAGCTCCCCGCGGTGCAGCAGTCACTGCAGTGGCGCGCGCGCCCGTACGAGCTGTTGCGCAGCTGCCGTGAGCGGCTGGGAGAGGCCTTCACGCTCGACCTGGGCAGTCACGGCACGTACGCGATGTTCTCGCACCCGGAGGCGCTGCGGGACATCTTCACCGCGGACCCGGCGGTGCTGCATGCGGGCGAGGGCAACGTGGTGCTCAAGCCGCTGCTGGGCGCGCACTCGCTGCTGCTGCTGGAGGAGAAGCCCCACCAGCGCGAGCGGCGGATGCTGGGGCCGGCCTTCCACTCGCGGCGCATCGAGCAGTACGGCGCGCTCGTGCGCGAGGCCACCCTCACCGCCCTCCAGGACTGGCGGCCCGGGCAGACAGTCGTCATCCAGGACGTCATGCAGCGCGTGTCGCTGCGGGTCATCCTCACGGCCGTGTTCGGCCTGGAGGGCGGCGCGCGCGCCGAGGAGCTGAGCACGCGCATCCAGGCCTTCCTCAACGACTCGAAGTTCAACCTCGGCAACCTCGGCCAGCTGCGCGGGGACGGCCTCCAGTCCGAGGCGTGGGCCGCCTTCCAGCGGAGCCTGGAGCGCATCGACACGCTGCTCCTGGAGGAGGTGCGGCACCGGCGCGCGGTGAGGGACTTCGAGCGCGGCGACATCCTCGGCATGTTGCTGTCCGCCACGTACGAGGACGGCGCGCCCCTGGAGGACGCCGTGCTGCGCGACGAGCTGATGACGCTGGTGGTGACGGGCTACGAGACGACGGCGACCGCCATCGCCTGGGCCATGCACTGGCTGCACGCGTACCCCGCCACGCTGGCGCGGCTGCGCGAGGAATTGCGCGGGCTGGGCGCGGAGCCGGCGCCCGCCGCGCTCGCCGGCAGCGCCGCGCCCTGGCTGAAGGCCGTCTGCCAGGAGACGCTGCGCCTGCATCCCATCATCCCCGTGGTGGCGCGCCGCACGCAGGCAACCTTCCGGGTGCGCGACTTCGAGATTCCCCCGGGCGTCACCGTGGCCGCGTGCATCTACCTCGCGCACCACCGGCCGGAGACCTTCGCGGCGCCGGACGCCTTCCGCCCCGAGCGCTTCCTGGAGCGCGCCTACTCGCCCTTCGAATATCTGCCCTTTGGAGGCGGTGTGCGCCGATGTATCGGCATGGCCCTGGCGCTCTACGAGATGAAGGTGGTGCTGGGGCTCGTCCTCTCGCGCTTCGAGCTGAGCCCCGTGGACGCCCAGGTCCGCCCCCAGCGCCGCGCCGTCACCCTCGCGCCGTCAGGGGGGCTGCGAATGAGGGTGGAACGACTGCATACCTGAATTGTTACATCCCCACCGAGTGTGCAGGGATTCCAATCCTTTCTCTCAATTGTGAGCACTCGTATTGGACCCGGCGGCTGGAATCCGCGGGGTGTTGCTCACTAAGCTGCATCCTTGAGCGCGGGCATGAGCGGCGAAGGCGGGAGCGCGGTTACATGCCATGTCCCCGGAGGACTCACAGTGGGGAGACGCGCTCACGCCCGGGGGGGCACGAGTCATGGACAACTTGGACGACAAAGTCATCAGTGAGTTCGCCAGACGCGGCGCGCTGACGTTCATCAGCTGGGTGGCGCTGCCCGGCCTGAACTGCGCGTACCTCATCGCGTTGTCCATGGGCCTCAACAGCGAGGAGGGCCTGTGGGCCACCACGCGCATCGCCCCCGCGCTCATCCTCTTCTTCGGCACCGTCTACCCGTGGCTGGCGCTGCGCCTGCTTGCCTCCCGCGCCCTGCGGCACCGCCCGGGCGACGCGCCGGGCGAGCGCCTGGGCCGCATCCTCCGCCTGCCCTGGCAGAGCACCATCTTCACGACGTACGCGGCGTGGACGCTCGGCGGCCTGTGCTTCAGCATCCCGGTCTGCCTCCAGTTCGACAAGGAAGTGCTGCGCGTGGTGCTGGGCTCCACCATCGCCTTCTGCTTCGGCGTGGTGATGTCGTTCCCCATCGCGCTCACCCTGGAGAAGCAGCTCGCCCCGCTCGCGCTGGCGGAGCAGCGCGCGCACCCGGACGCCACGCCCCGGGGCGGCGGCTTCTTCTGGCCGCGCCAGTCCTGGTTCCTGCCCTTCACCTTCGTGGCCTCCATCCTGTCCACGCTGCTGCTGAGCGGGTGCGTGATGACGGTGAAGATGCTGGGCCTGCGTGACTCGCTCCGCGCGGAGCTGGCGGGGCAGGGCACCCTCTCCGCGTCGCAGCTGCTGGATGCGATGGGCGGCTCGCTCCTGACGGAGCTGCTCGGCTCCATGGCGTGGGTGGCGGGCCTGGTGCTCATCCTGCCCACCATCACCACGTACATGCTGGCGCGCCGGCAGGCCGAGGGCACCGGCGCGGTGGGCAAGGCCATTGAAGCGCTGGCCGACGGCCGCACCACGTCCCCCGAGTGGGTGTCCACGGACGAGATTGGCACGCTGGCCGACGGCATGAACGCGGTGCTGGCCAAGCTGCGGCAGCTTCCCCTGACGCTCCAGTCCGCCGTCACGCACCTGAGCGACGCGGCCAGCCACCTGCGCACGGCCAACGACGAGCAGCAGCAGAGCCTCACCCGGCAGGCGGCGGCGCTGCACGAGGCGCAGGTGACGTCGGAGGAAATCAAGCGCACCTCGCTGATGGCGGCCGACCGCGCGGAGGCGGTGCTCAACGTGGCCCGCCGCGCCGAGGAGCTGGGGCAGAAGGGCGAGACGGCGGTGGGGCAGAGCGTCTCCGGGCTGGCGGACATCCGCCGCGCGGTGGACGGCATCCAGCAGCGACTGGTGCGGCTGGCGGAGAGCACCACGCAGATTGGCGACATCACCGAGACGGTGAAGGACCTGGCGGACCAGTCGCACCTCCTGGCCGTCAACGCGGCCATCGAAGCGGCGCGCTCGGGCGAGCAGGGGCGCGGCTTCGCGGTGGTGGCGCGGGAGATTCGCGGGCTGGCGGACCAATCCATCCAGGCCACGCGCCGCATCCGCGGCATCCTCCAGGACATCAGCGCCGGCATCCGCGACGCGGCGCTGATGGGAGAGCAGGGCGTGCAGACCATCGGCACCGGCCTGGACCAGATGCGCGAGTCGGGCGAGTCGCTGCGCGAGCTGTCGCGCATCTCCCAGGAGAACTCGTCCGCCGCGCGCCAGATTGCCGCCGCCGTGACGCAGCAGAACGCCGGCTTCTCTCAAATCTTCACGGCCATCGGCGACCTGTCGCAAATCATGGACGCCACGCTCAAGCGCCTGGAGTCCACGCAGGAGGCCACCGCCACCCTGTCCACCGTCTCCGCGGACGTGGGGAAGATGGCGCGGCAGTTCACCTCGGCGAACTGACGTCCGCGGCCCGGCCGCCCAGCGGCAGGGTGAGGATGAACGTCGTGTCCCCCGGGACGGAGGCGAGCCGCAGGTCGCCTCCGTGCGCGAGGGCAATCTTGCGCGCCAGGGGTAGGCCCAGGCCGGTGCCCTTCTCCCGCGTGGTGAAGAAGGGCTCGAAGATGCGCTCGCGCTCGGGCTCGGGCACGCCGGGGCCGGTGTCGCGGACCTGGATGGTGTAGCGGCCCTCCGTGGCCTCGCCGGACACGCGCACCCGGCCTCCCGGTGGCGAGGCCTGCACCGCGTTCTTCACCAGGTTCACCAGCGCGGCGGTGAGCAGGCTGCCGTCCGCCTCCAGCACCGCGGGCGCGGCCTCCACGTCCACGGCGACGCCGCGCGAGGCGGCCTCCATGGACAGCAGCTCACAGGCGCCGGACAGCAGCGCCGGGGCCTCCACCGGCGCGCGCGCCAGCGGCTGCTCGCGGGCGAAGGCGAGGAAGTCCTCGACGATGCGCTGGAGGTAGGCCACCTCACGTTGGATGCGCGCCACGTGCTCGCCGGCCTCGGCGTGGGCGCCCGCCTGGAGGTCCTCCTGGAGGATGCCGCTGAAGAGGGCGATGCCGCCAATGGGGTTGCGCACCTCGTGGGCCACGCCGGCCAGCATCATCTTGAGCTGCCTGTCGCGGCTCTCCAGCGCGCCGCGCATGACCTCCAGCTCTCGCGCCAGCACGCCGATTTCGCGCGTGGGCTCCGGGGGCACGGGCGTCGTCAAATCCCCGCGGCCGATGCGCAGCGCGGAGTCCATGAGCCGCCGCAGCGGGCGGGCCAGCCCGCGCGCGGTGAGCAGGGCGATGACGGCGAGCGCGGCGAGCGCCCCCGCGCCCATGATGGCGAAGGTGCGAGACAGCCGCTGCAGCGGGCCGAAGAAGGCGGCGCTGCCCTCCACGGCCACGGCGCCCACCACGAGGCCTTCGTGGCGCACCGGCGCATAGCCCGTCTTGTAGAGGCGCCCGTCCGTGCCAGTGAAGAGCACCTGACTGGCCGCGCGCTCGCCGGCGAAGACGCGCGCCAGCTCCAGTCGGTCTCGGGCCAGCTCCGGCGCCTCCACGCCCACCGGCAGCCCGCCGCCCACATCCACGCGCACGCGGCCCTGGGTGTCCACGGCGTAGACGCGCCGCACGCCGCTGGCCTCGCGCACGCCCTCCAGGAGCCGCACCAGGTTGCGCCACGTGCGGGTGCCGTCCACGTCGTCGCCGGGTTCCACCGTCAGCATGCGCTCGCCGTTCACCTGGCTGGCGGTGGCGGCGGCGATGGCGGAGAGGCTGGAGCCCAGCTCCTCCTCCAGGATGGCGCGCGCGAGCTGGTACACGGCCGAGCCCGCCACCGCGACGAAGAGCAGCGTGGGCACGAGGAACGCCACCAGCAGCCGCGCCGAGAGCGACCCCAGTGCGTCCCTCCAACGCGAGGTGTGTCCGGCTGCGTCGGCCATGTGCGCCGCGGACTCTAGCCGAGCCCCGGCGCCCCGGCAGGCCTCAGTGCCTCACGGGTGGAGGCTCGGCCTCGCGCGACAGGCCCACCTCGCTGGGCGCGTCCGACTCGCCGCTCACCCGGGGCGGTGGCGCCCGCGGGGCCTCGGGAGCCCCCTCGCGCACGGCGCCGTCCACCGAGGGCAGCCGCAGCCAGTACACGTCCGCGCCCGCGTGGTAGCGGTGGGAGACCGAGAAGCGGACCGTGTAGGGCCCGGACTCCTCGCCGTGGGACACGAGCAGCGGGTCACTTCCCGGCTCGAGCACCAGGGACACGTGCTCGCCCCGGCCGTTGCGCGCCCAGAGGACCAGGTCTCCCGGCCGTGCCTGCGACCGTGGGACGCGGGTGAGGTGGCCCAGCAGCGTGCCCGTGTACCCCTGGCCGTTGTAACCCAGTCCGTTGGGGTCCGACGCGCCCGCCCACTTGTAGCAGAGCGTGACGAAGCCGGAGCAGTCCGTGTCGAGAGGCAGCTTGCGCCGCTGGTGGATGCCGTCCATGGGGCGCAGCTGCTTGTAGTGGATGCCGCCCGCGTTCGAGAGGCCCCACCGCGCCTCCTCGACGATTTTCGAGCGCAGCCCGCCCACGGGCACGGGCTCCGGCGCGGAGGCTCCGCGCAGCGCGGCCCACGTCACCGGCCCGACGATGCCGTCCACCGTCAGTCCCCGCGCGCGCTGGAAGTTCATCACCGCCGTCTTCGTCATCACGCCGAAGACTCCGTCCGCCGCTCCGGGGTCATAGCCGGCCCGGGACAGCAGCATCTGCAGCTCCCGGACGGCCTCGCCCGTCGCTCCCTGCTGGAGGGTGGGGTCGGCCCTGGAGGGCCGGCTCGGCGCCGGGATGTACGTTTCCTGTTCAGGCATGGCGTCTCCTTTCGGGGAGCACGGAGGCCCCCTCGGGCTGGAGTGCGCCAAGGGCGTTCGTGACGAGCCGGACGCCCGGACGGCCGGCGGCTACTGCGCGGACATGATTTCGATGTAGTCCTCGCCGTTCAGCGAGTTCTCCCACTTGGAGGAGAAGCCCAGGCTGTGCTGCGGGTTCACCACGTGGGGCGCCGCGTTCTTCGCCACGTCCAGGCGGGTGAGCTCGTTGTCGAACAGGTCCAGCACCAGGCCGAACTGCCTCGCGGTGAGGTAGTTCCGCTTGAACATCTTCTCCGCCATGTCCTCGCGGGTCAGCTCGTTGTCCGTCGACTTGAGGGCCTTCATGACGCCGCGGAAGGTCTCCGCGTCCATGGCGAGCTGGCCATCGCGCTTCAGGGTGCAGCCCGGGTCCTCGCCGGTGCCACAGTCGCGGAACACCGGCTCGGACGCCATGCCCTTCACGTGAACGGCCCTCGGCTCCTCGTGGTGCCGCGGCTCGGGCACGCGCCGCTCACGCTTCTCGGTGCGCTCGCTCGTCTCGGCCGGTCTGCCGCCCGACATTTTGATGTTCATGCGCGCACCGCCGGCCTGGACGTCCATGTCCATGCTCTCGGCTTCACCGCCGGGGCCCGTGCCCTTCATCTGGATGTGGGCCGCGGGCATGTCCACGTCATCCACCTGGACGTTCATGTTCATCTCGACGTCCTGGGCGGAGGCGGTGGTGGCGACGAAGACAGACACGGCAATCACTGCACGGGCAAGCGAGGTCATCTGACAGTCCATGGGGTGCGAGGAGCGTGCCCGCCGTCCCCGATGAGCGGGGCTGCGTGGACACGACTGCTCGGACGCACTCCCACGCGAGATATTCACGATGCGTGTACGAGTCCGGAGCGCCAGCCTGAAGTACCGGGTTGCACGCTCACCGGGAGTATGCGTATACGTGCTGTCGGCGCCTCACGGCGTCGTCCAATGATCTCCTCTCGCTGACAACGCACCGCGTGACCGCTCCCGTCGCCCCGGCATTCCGGCCGAGGCGCGTCGTGACGTGCCGTCCCTCTGCGTTGGCCCGACCGAGTCCCCCGCCGCGAATCCAACCCACCGTGCCCCCGGTGCGCCGGGCGCACGCGCAGTCCAGGAGATTTTCCGTATGCGTAAGCTCAAGTACCACGTTGGTTCCACCGCTGACGGCTTCATCGCCCACGAGGACGACTCGTACGGCGCCTTCCTGCAGGAGCGCCTGGTGAAGGACAGCGAGCACATCGCCGACTACATCGCGTCCTTCTCCACCACGTACGACACGGTGCTGATGGGCCGCCGCACCTACGAGCCCGCCCTGAAGGTGGGGGTGACCGACCCCTATCCGATGATGGAGACGTATGTCTTCTCGCGCTCCATGAAGGAGAGCCCGAACCCGCGGGTGAAGCTCGTCACCGAGAACGCGCTGGACGTCATCCGCGAGCTGAAGGCGCGGCAGGGCAAGGACATCTACCTGGCCGGCGGCTCGCAGTTCGCGTCGATGCTGCTGGACGCGGGGCTCGTCGACGAGGTCATCCTCAAGCTGAACCCGCTGCTGCTCGGCGCGGGCGTTCCGCTCGTCACGCGGCTGCGGAACGTGAACAGCCTCGAGCTCTTGTCCACCAAGGTCTACAAGAACAGCGTGGTGTTGCTCCGCTACGCCGTCCTGCCGGAGGGAGCGCCGGGGACGAACCCCATGCCCCCGCCTCCCGTGGCCTGAGTACCGGCCGGCCGGTGACGCCACATGCGCGTCACCGGCCGTGCCCCTTCGCGCGCGACCCGGCTACTGCAGGAACGCGCTCTTCACCGCGTCCAGCAGCGGATTGGCGCCGGTGGCGGGGTCGATGCAGCCCTGGTTGATGCTCCAGATGATGGTGCCGCCGAAGCCGTTGTCGCGGGTGTACGCGCCCTTGGCGGCGATGGCCTGCGGGCTGTCGTAGGAAATCCAGCGCACGGTGCCGTCCTCCACGGGGGTGCTGAAGGTGAGGTAGCTGGCCGCGGCCACCGCGTCCCAGTTGTATTTCCCGGACGCGGAGAGCTGGTGGATCTTCTTGTACGAGAAGGAGTTGTCGCTGCCCACGTAGTCGGACCAGTGGGTGAAGTTCTGGTAGGGGCCGGTGATGTTGCGCCAGGCCATCCCGTAGAAGGGGATGCCCATGCCCAGCTTCGCCTTGGGGATGCCCGCGCTGACCCAGCCGTTGAGGCTGGCCGTCACGGACGTGGGGCGGTTGCCGGAGTGGCCGTAGAGGGCGGAGGTGTACCAGGACTGCCAGCCCTCCCACGGGCCGACCATCTCGTAGGACATGACGTTGATCTGGTCCACGTACGGCACGAGGTTGGCGAACCAGGGGTCCGCGTCCGTGGGCACGTTGGCGTTGATCCACCCGATGGGGAAGGTGAGCAGCATGTTCGGGCGGGCCGCGCGCAGCGCCTTCACGAGCGCGAGCAGGTCCGGCTTGTCGGCCGCCTCGACGGGCTCCCAGTCGAGGTCGAGGCCGTCGTAGCCGAACGTATCCATGGCGGTGAGCAGGCTCTGCACGAACTTCGCGCGGTTGGCGCTGTTGGCGGCGGCCACCCAGTTGGCGTGCTCACCGGCGCCACCCACCATGATGATGGCCTTGCGGCCGGCCGCGTGGGCCCGGGTCGCCAGGGTGCGGGCAATCTGCGGGCCGTTGTCGTTGTCGAACTGCGTGCTCACCGTGCCGTCCGGCCGGGGCGTGACGCGGCCAACCATGATGTGCGTCATCGCGCTGAAGTCCACCTTCTCCGGCGGGTACAGGTCCGCGTTCCAGCCGGTGTAATAGCCGGACACCCACTTGCCGGTGCCGCCCGGGTTGGGCGCGGTGACGGTGACGGTGGCGGTGGCCTTCTTCGTCGTGTCGGCCTGGCTCGTGGCGATGACCTGGTACGTGCCCGGCGTCTGGGGCGCGGTGTACACGCCGCCGTTGGTGACGGTGCCGCCGCCCTGCGAGACGGACCACGTCACGCCCGTGTTCGTGCTGCCGGTGACGGTGGCCGTGAAGGCGCGCGTGGCGCCCGGCGCGAGCGACGCGCTGGTGGGGCTCACGGCGATGCTCACCGTGGGCACCGGCGCGCGCACGGTGGCGGAGACCGCCGAGGAGCGCGGACCCTCACCCGCGGGGCCCACGGCGGCCACCGCGTACCAGTACGTGGCGCCGGAGGTGACGGCGGCGTCGCGGTACGAAGCGGTGGAGACGGGGGCGGTGGTGAGCTTCGTGTACGTGCCAGCCTGCGAGGTGGCGCGGTAGACGTTGTAGCCGCTCGCCCCGCTGACGGTGCTCCACGTCAGGGCGACGTCCGACGCGGACCCGGTGGCGCTGACGCCCGTGGGCGCCGTCACGGCGGACGCGAGGAGGCGGACGTTGTCGAAGTACATCACCGGCAGCGAGCGGCCGGCGCCCTCCTGCAGGACGATGCCATCCATCGTGACGTTGACCACGCCGAGCGCGGACAGGGGCACGCGGCAGCGCGTCCAGGCGCCGGCCTTGATGCTGCCGCCGTCACAGTACGTGTTGACCTTGACGGTGGGGCGCGCCTTGCCGGCGACGGTGGCGTACGCGGCGAGGGCGGGGTCGGCCGTCGCGCCGCCGTGGACCTGGAACTCCAGCGACTGGAGCCCCGCGGTGGGCACGCCCGCGTTGTGGAAGTACAGGCCCGTCCACGGGCCGAACGTCACCGAGATGGCGCGCGTACCCGAGGCGACGGGCGACGTCACCGCGAGGTTGCGCGTGGCCCAGGACCAGTCCACCCAGCCTGTGCCGAGCGCATCCGTGTACAGGGTGGTGTCGCCCGCGGCGGTGGCCTCGATGTCGTTGTCGGCGGGTGCGGGAGGGGAGGCCTCTGGCGCGGGAACTTCCGGGATGGATACCTCCGGCAGGGGGGCCGAAAAGTCAGCCGCGCCACCACACGCGGTGAGGTGCGCTCCAAGCGCCAACATGAACCACTTGAGCTGCTTTCTCATGTCGCTCCAGCGGCCAGGATGCGTCGGACCGACGAGGACCCGCTTCTCCACGTACAGCCGGTGGAAGGGCCCATCGCCTGCCCGACCGCCGTGCCGTAGGTGGCGGGCGTGCAAGGGGTTCCTGGCAATTGGCGTCACAAACACCAGGACTTCCCGTGGAGGTTCAAGGCATGGGGTGAGGTATTTCGGCACTTCGCCTGGAGGTCAGCACATGGGGCTTGCGGGTGGACAAGCCATTGCTCTCAGAGGGAGGTGCGTCTGGGAATGATGCGAGGGGGCAATGCCTTGAAACGTAGGCGTGTCTGCCTTCAAAGCGCGGGGCGTTCGTCCGGCTGCCCGTCATCCCTGATGTTTCAATCCTACGCTCCAGTGGTCCGCCCGCGAAATCATCCTTGTCGGGTGAAACACCGGATTGCCAGACAGTCCGGTTCCGAGCGCCACTGCACTACGCTTCCTCCAGCCCTCGTTCCGAGGGCGCGTGCCCGAGGGCAACGGAAAAAGGGGCGGAGATGCGACTCGATATCTTCTCGGAGATGCAGCACCCGAAGGAGCACTGGACCGGGGACGACCACGAGCACCGGCTCATCCAGGAGACGCTGGCGCAGGCGCGACTGGCGGACGAGATGGGCTATGGCGTCTGGTGGCAGGTGGAGCACCACAACGCCGTGGACTTCAGCTACAGCTCGGCGCCCGAGTGCATGCTGACGGCCATCGCGACGAGCACGCGGCGGCTGCACGTCGGTCACTCCTCCGTGCTGGCGCCGGGGCGCTTCAACCACCCCATCCGCGTGGCGGAGCGCGGCGCCTTCCTCGACCACCTGAGCGGGGGCCGATTCCAGCTGGGGCTCGCGCGCAGCACCATCCCCGAGTGGCGCCTCTTCAACATCGACGCCGACTCGACGCGCGCCCAGATGCAGCAGGCCTTCCAGATGATTCCGAAGATGTGGACCCGCGAGAAGTTCTCCTGGGACTCGCCGGAGTACCGGTTCAAGGACGTCGACATCCGGCCGAAGCCCTACCGCAAGCCGCATCCACCTCTGTGGCAGGCCTGCTCCAGCCCCGCCTCCTTCGAGCAGGCGGGCCGCAACGGCGTGGGGGCGCTCGGGGTGACGCTCTGGGCGTCGCTCGATGAGGTCGCGGAGATGATCCACCTCTACCGCGAGGCCCTGCGCACGCGGTGCGAGCCGGTGGGTGAGTTCGTCAATGACCAGGTGGCCTTCTTCACGTTCGTGCACTGCGCGGACAGTGAGCGGGAGGCCATGGAGAACGGCGCCGCGAAGGCGGCGGCCTGGTACACGAATGGCTCCTTCACCTTCTTCGAGGCGAAGGACGCCTTCATCCAGACGGCCGCGGAGCTGGAGGCCCTGGCGAAGGACCCGGCGGGTGGAGGGCTGACGGGGCAGTACCAGCGCAGGAAGGACCCCAACGCGCCGCAGTCCCGGGCCCAGCGGCTGCTCGGCCGCATCGTCGCGGGCGAGGACGTGCCGGACGGGCAGGTGTGGGAGGTGCTCAGCGAGCAGGAGTCGCTCATCGTCGGCACCCAGGACCAGGTGCGCAGGGGGCTCAAGCGCTACGAGGCGCTGGGCATCGACGCGCTGATGTCCTTCCAGCAGGTGGGGGCCTTGTCGCATGACAAGGTCATGAAGAGCATCCGCCTCACGGGAGAGCTCATCCCGGAGTTCAAGACGCCAGCGGCCCCATAGGGACGGAGGCGCGGATTCGTCGCCAGCCGGGCGGGTGGGCTCCGTATGCTCCGCCGGAAAGACCGCCCCTGGCGGGCCCGGGCAGGAGGAGCACGGACATGAAGCACGACTACGCGGACGTGAACGGCATCCGCATGCACTACGTGGCGGCGGGGGAGGGTGAGCCCATCCTCTTCCTGCACGGCTTCCCGGAGTTCTGGGGCGTGTGGAAGAAGGTGATGGCGGACCTGTCGAAGGACTTCCGCGTCATCGCGCCGGACCTGCGCGGCATCAACCTGACGTCCCGCCCGGAGCGCGTGGAGGACTACGCCATTCCGCACCTGGTGGCGGACGTGCGCGCGCTGGTGAAGCACCTGGGTGACACGCCGGTCACCCTGGTGTGCCAGGACTGGGGCGCGCTGCTGGGCTGGAGCTATCTGCTGCGCCACCCAGACACGGTGAAGCGCTTCGTCGCCATCAACGTCACGCACCCGGCGCTCTTCCTGCGCGACCTGCGGGAGAACCCGCGGCAGCAGGAGGCCAGCCAGTACATGCTGGCCTTCCGCACCCCGGGCTCCGAGAACATGCTCATGGCGAACGACTTCGCCTTCGGGCGGCAGGCCCTCTTCGCGGACGCGCGCTCGCGCGGGGCGGACATCTCCGAGGAGGACATCAACGAGTGGGTGGCGGCGTGGCGCCAGCCCGGGGCCCTGAAGGCAGGGCTCGACTACTACCGCGCCGCGCGGCTGGGCCCGCCGGACGGGCAGGGCAACCCCGGCGGCGGCACCCTGGTGGACGGGCTCACGCCCGAGCAGCTCCAGGTGAAGGCGCCCGTGCTCGTCCTGTGGGGAGAGCAGGACCCGTACCTCCTGCAGGACGGGCTCGTGGGGCTGGAGCAGTACGTGAGGGACTTCTCCGTCCAGAAGTTCCCCGAGAGCGGCCACAGCGTCACGATGGAGCGCCCGAAGGAGGTTGCCCGCGCCGTGCGTGACTTCATGGCCGCGAAGCGCTGAAGCCCTCCACGGTGACGCGCTGGCGCGCGGTGTCCGGCTGTCTCAGTCGAACATCGCCGCCAGTGCCTCGCCGAGCGTCTCCACGCCCACCACCCGCAGCTTCCCGGCGTCCTCCAGTCGCCGCGCACTGCCCGCCGGCAGCACCACGCGCTGGAAGCCCATCTTCGAGGCCTCCGCCAGCCGGGGCTCCACCTGGCCCACCGCGCGCACCTCGCCCGCCAGGCCCACCTCGCCCAGCACCAGCGTGTGTGGGTCCAAAGGCCGGTTCTGCAGGCTGCTCACCAGCGCCGCGCACACGGCCAGGTCACACGCGGGCTCCGACAGCTGCATGCCACCGGCCACGTTGACGAAGAGGTCGCAGCCCACCAGCGGAATCTCCTCCTTCTTCTCCAGCACCGCCGCCAGGAGCGCCACGCGGTTGCCGTCCACGCCGATGGCCGTGCGCCGCGCGGTGCCGTAGCCCGTGGGCGCCACCAGCGCCTGCACCTCCACCAGCAGGGGCCGCGTGCCGTTCAGCGTGCTGGTGACGATGCTGCCGGACTTGCCCACCGGACGCTCGGAGAGGAAGAGGGCGGACGGGTCCGCCACCTCCACCAGCCCCGCGCCCTTCATCTCGAAGACGCCAATCTCGTTGGTGGAGCCGAAGCGGTTCTTGTGCGCCCGGAGGATGCGGAAGGGGTGCCCGCGCTCGCCCTCGAAGTAGAGGACGGTGTCCACCATGTGCTCCAGCACGCGCGGGCCCGCGATGGAGCCTTCCTTCGTCACGTGGCCCACGATGAACGTGGGCACGCCCGTGCGCTTGGCGAACGCCATCAGCCGGCCCGCCACCTCGCGCACCTGGGTGATGCTGCCCGGCGCGTTGCCCAGCTCCGGCAGGTACATGGTCTGGATGGAGTCCACCACCAGCGCCTGCGGCTTGAGCGCCTCGGCGGCGCCCAGCACCCGCTCCGCGTCCGTCTCCGCGAACAGGTGGATGGCGTCTCCCTCCACCCGCAGCCGCTCCGCGCGCATCTTCGTCTGGCGCAGGCTCTCCTCGCCGGACACGTAGAGCACCGGCCCGTGGCGCGCCAGCTTGTCCAGCGCGGCGAGCAGCAGCGTGGACTTGCCGATGCCCGGGTCACCGCCCAGCAGCACCACCGAGCCGCTCACCACTCCGCCGCCCAGCACCCGGTCGAACTCGGCGATGCCCGTGCGGCGGCGCACTTCCGTCTCGCCGCTCACCTCGCGCAGCAGCATGGGCCGCGCGGCCCCACCCGAGGCGCCCCACGCCGGGCGCTTCTCGTCCACCTTCGCCTCTGTCTCCTCCAGCAGCGAGCTCCACGCGCCGCAGTCGGGACACTTCCCGAGCCACTTCGCCGTCTGGTACCCGCACGCCTGGCAGGTGTAGTGCGTCTTCGCCTTCGCCATGCCCGGTGTGTAGCGCGGACCCCTGACGTTTTTACGCCCTTTCAGCCCGGCCCGAACGGAGAGCAGGCAGGCATCGTGTCAACCCCCTTGGTGTCAAGTTGTACGGCCGGGAGGTACGGACCACCTTGCTCTCAACCGGGCGTCGCAACCCGCGCCGCCCCTCAAGCAAGGGAGGTAGTCATGGGGATCATTGCTTTCCTGGTCATCGGCCTGCTGGCGGGCCTCATCGCTCGCGCCCTGATGCCGGGCAACCAGTCCATGGGTCTCATCGCCACCACGCTGCTGGGCGTCGCCGGCTCCTTCGTGGGTGGCTTCATCGGCTCGCTGTTCCGTAGCGACGGCCGCATCTTCGACCTGCACCCGTCGGGGCTGCTGTTCTCCGTCCTCGGCGCCATGCTGGTGCTGCTGCTGGTAGGCATGGCCGGCCGCCGTCGCCGCGTCCACGTCTAGCGACACCCGCTCTTGAAGAGCCCGGGGCCGGCACTCCTGAGCGGGTGCCGGCCCTTCTTCGTCGCGGCAAGTCGTCAACCTCGTTGCTCGTCGGCGTTGACAAGTTCCCGCCGCCCGCGCACCTTCGCGCTCCTCAAAGCCCCGCCGAGGAGCCCATGCCCGACACCGCCGCCCCCAGCGAGTCGTTTCACGGTCATTCCCACACGGCCACGCCGCCGCCTCCGGGCGTCGAGGTGCGCCACGACTGGAGCCTGGCCGAGGTGCGCGCCATCTACGCCATGCCCCTCCTGGACCTCGTCCACCGGGCGCAGACGGTGCACCGGGCCGTGTTCCAGGACAACAAGGTGCAGCTGTGCTCGCTCCTGTCCATCAAGACGGGCGGCTGCTCCGAGGACTGCGCGTACTGCCCGCAGGCGGCCCGCTACAAGACGGGCGTGAAGGCGGAGAAGCTGATGGCGGTGCCCGAGGTGCTGGAGGCCGCGGCGAAGGCCCGCTCCGCCGGGGCCACCCGCTTCTGCATGGGCGCCGCGTGGCGCGAGGTGAAGGACGGCCCGCAGTTCGACAGCGTGCTGGAGATGGTGCGCGGCGTGCGCGCGCTGGGCATGGAGGCGTGCGCCACGCTGGGCATGCTCACCGACAGCCAGGCGAAGCGCCTCAAGGAGGCGGGCCTGTCCGCGTACAACCACAACCTGGACACCTCGCCCGAGCACTACGGCGACATCATCTCCACCCGCACCTATGACGACCGGCTGCGCACGCTCGACCGCGTGCGCGACGCCGGCATCTCCGTGTGCTGCGGCGGCATCATCGGCATGGGCGAGTCCGTGGACGACCGCTGCAACCTGCTGCGCACCCTGGCCAACCAGGAGCACCACCCGGAGTCGGTGCCCATCAACGCGCTCGTCCCCGTCGAGGGCACGCCGCTGGCCGGGCAGCAGCGCGTGGAGACGGTGGAGATGGTCCGCACCATCGCCACCGCCCGCATCCTCATGCCCCAGTCCATGGTGCGCCTGTCCGCCGGCCGCCAGCAGATGAACGAGGAGGCGCAGCTTCTGTGCATGATGGCGGGCGCCAACTCGCTCTTCTTCGGCGAGAAGCTGCTCACCACCGGCAACCCCGAGTACGGCCAGGACATGGCCCTCTTGGAGAAGGCCGGCATCCGCCCGCTGGAGCCCCGGAAGGACGGGTAGACGTGAGCTTGGCCTCGGCCTGGGCGCGGGAGGACCTGGACGCCCTCTCCGCGCGCGGCCTGCGCCGGTACCTGGAGCCGCTCGACTCGCCCCAGGGGCCGGTGGTCCGCGTGGGCGGGGAGACGCTCGTCAACTTCTCCTCCAACGACTACCTCGGGCTGGCCGGCTCGCCGTCGGTGCGCGCCGCCGCCATCGCCGCGCTGGAGCGGTACGGCACGGGCACCGGCGCCAGCCGGCTGGTGGTGGGCGACACCACCGCGCACCACCGGCTGGAGGCGCGGCTGGCCGCCTTCGAGCGCGCCGAGGCCGTGCTCCTCTTCAACAGTGGCTACGCGGCCAACACCGGCATCGTCCCCGCGCTGGTGGGGCCCGGTGACGCCGTCTTCTCCGACGCCCTCAACCACGCATCCCTCGTGGACGGCTGCCGCCTGTCGCGCGCCCGCGTCGTCGTCTACCCGCACGCGGACGTGGAGGCGCTCACCCGCGCCCTGGCGGACACGCCCGCGCGGCGCAAGCTCGTCGTCACCGACACCGTCTTCTCCATGGACGGAGACGTGGCCCCGCTGCGCGAAATCGTGGAGGCCTGCGAGGCGCACGGCGCCGCGCTGATGGTGGACGAGGCCCACGCCACCGGCGTGCTGGGCGCCCGCGGCGCCGGCCTGTGCGAGGAGCTGGGCCTGGAGGCCCGCGTGGACCTGCGCATGGGCACGCTGAGCAAGGCGCTGGGCGGCATGGGCGCGTACGTGGCCACCTCGCGCGCGGTGGCGGACCTGCTGGTGTCCCGCGCGCGGCCCTTCGTCTTCTCCACCGCGCTGCCCGCCGCGCTGTGCGCCGCCGCCGAGGCCGCCGTGGACGTGGTGGAGGGCGACCCGGACCTGCGCGCGCGGCTGTGGCGCAACATCCGCCGCTTCGCCGCCGGCCTGCGCGAGCTGGGCCTGCACGCCGAGGCGCGCAGCGCGGTGTTCCCCGTCATCCTCGGCGAGCCGGGCCGCGCCCTGGACGCCGCGCGGCGGCTGCGTGAGGCGGGTGTGCTGGTGAAGGCCATCCGCCCGCCCACCGTGCCCGAGGGCACCAGCCGCCTGCGCTTCTGCCTTTCCGCCGCCCACACCGTGGGCCACGTGGACCTGGCGCTGGACGCGCTGCGCCGGGTCGGAGTCCATCATGGCTAGACGCCCGTTCCAGATTTTCGTCACCGGTACCGATACCGGAGTGGGGAAGACGCAGGCCTCCTGCGCGCTGCTGTCGCTGCTGGCGGACGCGGGGCTCCAGCCCCAGGGCTTCAAGCCCTACGAGAGCGGCTGTGCCTCCCTGAAGGAGCCGGCGGACACGCTGGCCATGCGCGAGGCGGCGGGCAGCACGCTGCCCGTGGACGCCCTCTGTCCCCACCGCTTCAAGGCGCCCCTGGCCCCCGGCGTGGCCGCGCGCCGCCTGGGCAAGGAGCCCGACTGGGACCTCACCCTGTCCGCCTGGGAGAAGCTGCGCCACGGGCCGGCGGTGGTGGAGGGCGCGGGCGGCCTCTTCGTGCCCCTGGACGGGTGGCACGACGTCATCGACCTCATCGCCACCCTGCGCCTGCCGGTGCTACTGGTGGCCCGCGCGGGCCTGGGCACCCTCAATCACACGGCCTTGTCGCTGGAGGCGCTCGCCGCGCGCCGCATCCCCGTGCGCGCCGTGCTGCTGTCGCGCTCCTCGCCCGAGAAGGACCCCTCCGAGGCCGACAACCGCCAGCTCCTGGAGGAGCGCCACCGCGTGCAGGTGCTCGGGCCGGTGCCGTACATCCCTGATGCGCGGCGGCGCCGCGCCGCGTTCCGCCGGGCGCTCCAGCCGCTGGTGCCGTGAGCGCGCGGAGGCCGGAAAATCGGCCTCCGGCGCGTTTCCGCCACTGAGCCGGTGCTACAGGTCGCGCAAGTTTTCGGGTCTCACGGCCGTGAAATGGACGTGCCGTTTTTTCCGCGCGAGAACGCGTTGCGAATGGCGGACATCATCGATCTCACGTTCCACGCGGACGTCCGGCGCTTCTTCAACAAGCTCATCGACACGAGGGGGCTCTCCTACTTCCTGCAGAAGGAAGGTCCCCGGCTCTTCCACATCGAGCCCTCCAAGGTCGAGCTCGTCCTCCGGACCGCGCTGCGCGCCCGGAACCCGGAGCTGCCCAAGCCGCACGAGAAGGCCATCGAGCACTGCCGCAAGGAGCTGCGCCGGGAGCTCATCCGCCGCGTGGCCAGCGCCATGCTGCAGACGGGCCTGTGAGCGGCTTCTCCGCTCGCACCGACTTTCCCCGCACCCCGAACCCGCTGGCCGAGGCGCTCGCCCGGCACCGCGCCCGCGGGCTCCCCCTGTTGGACCTCACCGAGTCCAACCCCACCCGAGCAGGGCTGCCC
>NZ_JABBJJ010000168.1 GCF_012933655.1 Pyxidicoccus fallax
GCCCCCAAGTCCCCGCCCACCGTCCTCGTGGTGGACGACAACGCGGCCTTCCTCGACAACCTGCAGGAGCTGCTGGGTGACGCGGGCTACGAGGTGCGCGGCGCGTCCAGCTGCCGCTCCGCCCGCGAGCACGCGAAGGACGGCTTCGACGTGGCGCTGGTGGACCTGCGCCTGCCGGACGGGGACGGCACCGCGCTGGCCGCGGAGCTGAAGAATGGCAGCCCCGACTCGGAGGTGGTGCTGCTCACCGGCTTCGCCACGCTAGAGACGGCGGTGGCGGCGGTGCGGGCGGGCGCGTGCGCCTACCTGATGAAGCCCTGCGCCCCGCAGGAGCTGCTCTTGACGCTGGAGCAGGCCATGCGGCAGGTGCGGCTGCACGGCGAGAAGCGCGAGCTGGCCCGGCGCGCGCAGATGACGGAGAAGCTGGCGGCGGTGGGGACGATGACGGCGGGCCTGTCCCACGAAATCCGCAACCCGCTGAACGCGGCGGCGCTGCAGCTGTCCGTGCTGGAGCGCCGCGTGCGCAAGCTGCCGGACGTGCAGCAGGGGCCGCTGTTGGAGCCGCTGCTGCTGGTGCGCGACGAGATTCGGCGGCTGGACCACATCCTGGAGGACTTCCTCCAGTTCGCCCGGCCGCGCGAGTTCCGCCCGGGCTCGGTGGACGTGCGCGAGCTGGTGCGGCGCGTGGTGGACCTGCTCAGCGGTCAGGCCGAGGCGCGCAGGGTGGCGCTGGAGAAGGCCCCGCGGGAGGAGCCTCTTCCGCCGGTGGCCGGCGAGGAGGAGCGGCTGCGGCAGGTGCTCATCAACCTGTGCCTCAACGCGCTGGAGGCCACGCCGGCGGGCGGGAAGGTGACGGTGTCCGCGGGGCACGAGGGCGGGCGCGTGTGGCTCACCGTGGACGACGCCGGCCCGGGAGTCCCTCCGGAGGTGAGAGATCGCATCTTCGAGCCCTTCTTCACCACGAAGGCCCAGGGCTCGGGGCTGGGGCTGTCCATCGTCCACGCCATCGTCACCCAGCATGGCGGGACGCTGGAGGTGGGCACGGCCCCCGGAGGGGGCGCTCGCTTCATCCTCCAGCTCCCGGTGGCGACGGGTGAGCCCGTCGCCGTGCGCCGCGCGTAGCGGCGCCGTCCGTCAGAAGAAGGAGTTGCCGGAGCGGAAGTAGACCCGGCCGCTCGTGCTGAAGCGCGTGCAGACGATGCACGAGTGCGCGGCCGCGGCGCCGCTCCGGTACTGCGACAGGTCCGCGCTGGCGAGCTGATTGCCCAGCGAAGGCGGCTCGGTGCTCGCGAGCTGCTTGCCCACGGGCTGCGGCCTGGCGCCACCCGGCTCGTTGCTGAACCAGATGTCGAAGACGTAGTGCACCGCCACGGGCTTGCCGTTGAGCATGGCCGGCGCGTAGCGCCACGTGGAGAGCGTGCGGATGACGGCCTCTTCCAGGCCCCCCAGCCCCTGGAGGGACGTGCAGTCCGTGACGTTGCCTTGGGCGGTGATGGTGCAGCGAGCCACCACCGAGCCCTTGGGGAAGGAGGCCAGCGCCTTCCGGAGGCCATAGGCGAGGTCGGGGTAGTGGAAGCGCTCGCCGGAGAGGAACCGGGGCGGGGTGATGCCCGGCCCCAGCTCCAGCACCGCGGGCTGGGCGGACTCGGCCGGAGTCTCGGAGGCGGCGGCGACGGCCTCGACAGGGGCGGCGTCCTCCATCACCGGCGCGGCGACCTCCACCTCCACCGGAGCGGAGGGCTCGGCGTCCAGCGAGTACGGGACGCGCGGCAGCTCCGTGCGGGCGATGGACTGCGTGTCCGGGATGAGCAGCGGCGCCGAGCGCGGGGCACGGGCCTTCGGAGCGGGCGCGCGCTCACCCTTCGGAGCGGAGGCGCGAGGCGCCGTGCGAGCCGCGCGAACCGGCGCGGGGATGTTGCGAGGCGCGGCGGGCGAGACGGGCGCCACCAGCAGGCGCGGAGCGGCGCGAGCCGGGGCGGGCGCCTGGGCGGGAAGGGCCTTCGCGGTCTCCGGCATCGGGGCGGGAGGCGGCTCCGCGCGCGCCGTCTCGGGCACCTGCGAGGTGCCGAGCATCACCGCGACCACCGCGCTGCCCACGCCACTGGCGAGGCGCCAGGGCCTGCGGGGAGTGGAGGACTCGGGGGCGACGAGCAGCCGGCGCACGCGCGTCAGCAGCGAGCCTCCGGCGGCCCCCAGTGCCGGCTGGGGCGAGGGCGCCACGCGCAGCTGCTCGATGTGGGCCAGCGCTCGCGCGTACAGGTACGCGTCCCCGCAGCACTGCACGGCCAGGTCATCCGCGCAGTGCTCGCGCTCCTCGCGGATGCGGTGCGACAGCCACCAGACGGCCGGGTGGTAGAAGAGCAGGGTCTCGACGAGCGACTGCAGCAGGTTGACGAGGTAGTCGTGACGGCGGATGTGTGCCAGCTCGTGCGCCAGGATGGCCTCGAGCTGGGCGGCGGACAGGCCCGTCATCGCGCTGGCGGGCACGAGGATGAGGGGCCGCCACAGGCCGATGACCATGGGCACGTCGATGCTGGAGGAGGCCAGGAGGCGCACCGGGCCAGACATGCGCATGCGGGCCAGGGCGCGCTGGAGGGCGTCACGCCAGGGGGCGTCGGGCTCGACGGTGCGCTGGCGCGCCAGTCGCTGCGTCAGCATCCAGGCCAGCAGGGTGCGGGCCGACAGCAGCAGCACGCCACAGCACCAGGCCGGCAGCAGCCACGGCCGCAGCGCCTCCAGCCACGGCGAGTCACCCAGCGGTGCCGGCGCCGTCATCACCGTGACGGTGGCATCCACGGTGACGGAGGCGGAGGGAAGGGCGGGGGTGGCCTCCGCGAAGACGAAGCGGGAGGCCTCGGCCAGGGCGGAGAAGAAGGACACCGCCGGCAGCACGGCCATGGCGAGCAGGCCGAGGCACGCGGTGGCGTAGCGCGCGCGAGCGGCGCGCTGCGGAACGAGCGCCAGCAGCCCGGCGACGACGAGGGCCACGGCGGCGCCCTGCCACAGGAACTCCAACAGGGCTCGCTCCAGGGCGAGGAAGACGGGCTGCTGCGACAGCATGGGCAGAGCGTCCATCTACTTCCCCCGCTTCTCGTGCTCGTCCAGCAGCTTGCGGATCTCCGCCAGCTCCTCGGCGGACGCGCGCTTCATCGAGAGGGCCTGGGCCACGAGGGTGGTGGCCGAGCCGCCAAAGGCCCGGTCCATCAGGTCGCGGAGCAGGTCACGCTGGGTGCGCTTCTCGCTGAGCGCGGCCTCGTAGACGTGGGTGCGCTCGCTCTCGTCGCGCTGCACCAGCCCCTTCTCCGTCATGTTCTGCAGGAGCTTGAGGACGGTGGTGTAGCCGGTGTCCTTGTCCTGGGTGTCGCGGAGCGATTCGTGAACCTGACGTACCGTGCACGGTCCCAGCTTCCAGAGGACTCGTAGGATGGCCAGCTCGGCACGAGTGGGCTGTGGCAGGGCGGGGGTCATACGCGGAGTATTACGACGCGTGTCGTAAGTGTCAACGACGCGCGTCGTAGATGTTCACCGCCCGGCCCTTGCGACTCCCGCGCCTACGACTCCGCGGCCAGCTCCTCGTCCTCGTCGGGGACGGGCTTCAGGGCCACGCCGCCGTTCTGCGCGGCGTACTCCTTGAGGCGGTACTGAATCTTCCGCACGCTGATGCCCAGCACCTCGGCCGCGCGCGACGTGGAGCCCTGCACCATCTCCAGCGTGCGGAGGATGGCCTCGCGCTCGATGGCGGCCAGCGTGGCGCCGGGGATGAGCGCGCCCGCGGACGTGCCGTTGGGGCGGGGCCCGCGCAGCACGGGCGGCAAATCATCGGTGGTCAGCTCGTTGCCCTGGGACAGCACCAGCGCGCGCTCAATCGCGTTCTCCAGCTCGCGGATGTTGCCCGGCCAGTCATGGGACAGCAGCGCCTGGAGCGTACCCGGCGCCAGCCCGCGCACCTGCTTGCCGTACGCGTCGCTGTACTTCTCCAGGAAGTGGTTCACCAGCGCGGGGATGTCGCTCTTGCGCTCGCGCAGGGGCGGCAGCGTCACGCTCACCACGTTGAGCCGGTAGTAGAGGTCCTCGCGGAAGCGGCCCGCCTTCACCTCGGCCACCAAATCACGGTGCGTGGCCGCGACGATGCGCACGTCCACCTTCAGCGTCTGGGTGCCGCCCACGCGCTCGAACTCGCGCTGCTGCAAGACGCGCAGGAGCTTCACCTGCACCGCGGCGGAAATCTCACCAATCTCGTCCAGGAAGAGCGTGCCGCCGTCGGCCATCTCGAAGCGGCCCTCCTTGCGGGACACCGCGCCCGTGAAGGAGCCCTTCTCGTGGCCGAACAGCTCGCTCTCCAGCAGGTTCTCCGACAGGGCCGCGCAGTGCACGCGGATGAAGGGCTTGTCCTTGCGCGGGGACTCCTGGTGCAGCGCCTGGGCGATGAGCTCCTTGCCCGTGCCGGACTCGCCCAGGATGAGCACCGTGGCGCGCGTGCCCGCCGCGCGGCGCACGACGTCGTAGATGCCCTGCAGCGGCGGGGACTCGCCGATGATGTCGTGGAAGCGCTTGACGCGCGAGCGCACCTGGTCGCGCAGCGCCTCCGCTTCCTGGCGCAGGCTGCGCTTCTCCAGCGCCTTGTTGAGGATGACCAGCACCTGCTCCGCGTCCAGCGGCTTGAGCAGGAAGTTGTCGGCCCCGGACTTCATGGCCTCGACGGCGGTCTCCACGCTGGCGAACGCCGTCATCATCACGAAGGTGGCGTCGCTGCCCTGCTCGCGCGCCGTCTTCAGGAGGGTGAGCCCGTCCATCTGCGGCATGCGCACGTCGGTGAGGACCACCGCGGGCGAGAACTCGGAGATGCGCGCCAGGGCCTCGGCGCCATTGGAGGCCTGGGCCACCTCGTAGCCCTCCTCTTGGAGGATGGTGGCAATCGCCCGGCGGGCATTGTCCTCATCGTCGACGACCAGGATGCGCTTCAGGGACATGGGGGGCTCTCGGAGTGTGTCTGGACGTTCCAGGTCTCCACCACGGGCTCGATGCGCGGGGTGAGCTGGATGATGGAGCTGGGGAAGCAGTGGGCGGGAAGCTCGGCGAAGATGCGGCGGGCCTCCTCGGCGTCCGCCTCGCTGGAGACGGCGACGTGGGGGCGGACGATGAGGTCGGTCAGGTGCGGCGGCTGGTCGGGCGCGCCCACCACGCGGGCCACCGCGCTGCTCTGGTAGAAGAGCACCGGCACGTGCGCGTCGCGCGCGCGGTCCAGGAAGGCCAGCAGCGTGCGGCCCTCCACCGCGCCCACCAGCAGGGACTCGGGGGCCCAGCGGCCCTCGTTCGCCGTGTCCGGCTCGGGCAGCGGGCAGCCGATGGGGACGGGGGGCGCACGGTCGCTCGTCAGGACGGCACCGCGTGCGCCCTGCCAGAACAGCCGCGTCTCGTATTCGGTGATGGTCACGGACGTCATCGGGCTACCTCCTGCCATTCCCTGGGTGGCAAATGCCCTTTCAACCGCTGTGCCGCGCCGGTGCTTCTTCCCGAACCCGCCCCCTGTTCCTGGGTACAACTCCCGCCAATCAGGGGACATCATGGTAACCCGAACAGGCGAAGGATGGCGGGTCCGGTGAGGCTGACCAGCAGACAGCCGGCCAGCATCAAGGGGATGCCGAGCTTCAGCATCTCGGACGAGTCCAGGCCCTCGCCCGCGGCCATGGCGTTGGGCGGGGTGCTGATGACGAAGGGGATTCCGAACGAGCACCCCAGGGCCACGAGGATGGGCGTGGAGGCGGCCGGGTGGAGCTGCAGGGACAGGGGGATGAGGAGCGCCGCGGTGCCGGTGTTGCTCATCACCGCGGACAGCACCGCCGCCACCACCACCAGCAGCCCGAGCTGCGCCGTCACCGGCCAGCCGCTGAAGTCCGCGCCGGCCAGCGCGCGCGCCACCAGCCCGGAGTGCTCCATCAGCCGGCCCAGGGAGATGCCGCCGGCGATGAGCAGCAGGGTGGACCAGTCCAGCTTCCCCAGGTCCTCGCGCTTGAGCAGGCCGGTGCCGAAGAGCAGGGCCGTGGCCCCCAGCGCCACCACCGGCGCGGGCACGCCGTGCAGCGGCTCGGACAGCCACGCCACGATGCAGGCCGCGCTCGCCGCGAGGACCCACCGCCCGGGCCCGCCGAGCGGCTTCGATTCCTGGGTGGGCAGCTCCAGCCGGCCGCCCACGCGGAAGCGCAGCAGCACCAGCCCGAAGCCCAGCACCAGCATCAGCCCGGTGAGGGGCAGCGCCAGCGCCATCCACTTCGCGAACGTCACCTGCGAGTACGCGCCAGCGGCGGACACCGCGAGCGCGTTGGGGCCGCTGCCCACCGGCGTGCCCATGCCGCCGAAGTTGGCGCCCAGCGCCACGCTCAACAGCAGCGCGGGCCGCAGCGGCGAGCCCGCGGGCGCGGCCTGGAGGATGGGCCGCAGCGCCGCGAGCATCATCGCCGCGGCGGCCACGTTGGACATCCACATGGAGAGGAAGGCCACGCCGGCCATCACCAGCAGCAGCAGCAGCCGGGGCCGCCCGCGCGACAGCCGCACCACGTGCTCGGCCAGCGCGGCGTCGAGGCCGTGCCGCATGGCCGCCACCTCCAGCGCGAAGCCGCCCAGGAAGAGCACCAGCACCGGGTCCGCGCTCCACGCCAGCACCGCCGGAAGGCGATAGGCCGGGTCCAGCGAGCCCATCAGCACGGGCGTGGCCCCCATCAGCAGCAGGGTGGGGATGAAGGGCGGCACCACCTCCGTGAGCCACAGCACCAGGCACACGCCGCCAATCAGCACCGTGCGCGAGGCGA
The DNA here is from genome assembly GCF_012933655.1 of Pyxidicoccus fallax. Lineage (GTDB taxonomy): Bacteria > Myxococcota > Myxococcia > Myxococcales > Myxococcaceae > Myxococcus > Myxococcus fallax. Next base: position 6,807 of record NZ_JABBJJ010000168.1, read on the forward strand.
CGGGCCCCTCCACGCCCAGGGCCGCCACCAGCGCCACCACGGCGACTCCGGCCACCGCGAGCGCGGGGCGGAGCCACTGCCAGCGGGCCGGCGTCCGGACGGACGACGGGCCCGGCGCCTCGGAGGCGCCCAGCGAAACGGAAGGGGAGGGGTTCATGGGGCCTTACACGTCCCGGCGTCCCATCCTTCGACAAGGGGGACGCCAGTGTGGGCGGGAAGCCAGGAGGCGCGCGGCGTCAGGCCCGCGCGCCGGGAAGGAGATTGCTCAGGCGCTGTACTCGGCGGCCATCTCGTGCCGGTCGCGCTCGGCGATGAGGTGCTGCGCGTACCGCACCAGGTCCGCCTCCGTGAGGATGCCCACCAGGTTGCCGCTCGCGTCCACCACGGGCAGGCAGCCGTACTTGTGCTTGAGCATCTCCACCACCGCCTCCTTCAGCGCCGTCTCGGGACGTACCGTCGCCACATCCCGCGTCATGATGTCCGCGGCCCACAGCGGCTGCGCCGCCGGGTCGGTGGCGTGGACGGCGGCGGCCCTCAGCAGGTCGCGGTGGGTGACGAGGCCCACCAGCTTGCCCTGCCGCAGCACGGGCAGGTGCCGGATGCGGTGCAGGCGGAGCAGCTCGTCCGCCTTGGCCAGGTTCTGGGTCTCCTTGAGGGTGACCACTTCGCGGGTCATCAGCTCTCCGACAATCTGCATGGGGCTCTCCGGGGTGTGGCGTCCTCTACGGGCCTCCTCCATTGCAGGTCCGGGGCCAGCCACGTGTTCCACCTTGGAAACGGTGTTTCCGGTTCCCCGGAGGTGCAAGCTTTGCGTCCCCCTGGTGCCCCTCGCAGGGTTTGCGCGCCGGAGGGGCGTGAGCACCGCCCGACACCCTCCTTTCGGGGCGATTGAAGCCCGTCTGGCTGTGCGCTAAGTGCTCACCCCGTCGCTAGGGGTGCCCCGGAGGGGGCTGAGACGGCCGAGTAGCACGGCCAACCCTTGGAACCTGAACCGGGTCATACCGGCGGAGGGAAGCGGCCCGGGGCTCGCACTCCCCGCCCGCCTGCCCGTCCGCCATCCAGAGGAGGAGCGAGATGAGCGGAGCGTCCAGGAGCCTGAAGGTCGATGGAAAGGTGCTGGAGGGAATCAGCCGGGGCCCGCTGCCAGCCTCGCGCAAGGTGTACGTCAACGGGGCGCTGCACCCGGACGTGCGCGTGCCCCTGCGGGAAATCAGCCAGACGCCCACGCGCCATGGCCACGGGCCGGACGCGAAGGAGACGCCCAACCCGCCCGTCTACGTCTACGACTCCAGCGGGTCGTACACGGACCCGTCGGCGCCCATCGACGTGAAGCAGGGCCTGTCCCCGGTGCGCGCGTCGTGGATTGCCGCCCGCGGTGACACGGAGGAATTGCCCCGCATCAGCTCCGAGTACGGCCGCGTGCGCGAGGAGGATCCGCGGCTGGCGGGCCTGCGCTTCGGCCACCGCCGCAAGCCCCGCGTGGCGAAGAAGGGCGGCAACGTCACCCAGCTGCACTACGCCCGGCGCGGCATCATCACCCCGGAGATGGAGTACGTGGCGCTGCGGGAGAACCTCCAGGTGGAGGCCTCGCTCGCGGCCCAGCACCCGGGCCAGTCCTGGGGTGCCTCCATTCCGCGCGTGATTACGCCCGAGTTCGTCCGCGACGAGGTGGCCCGCGGCCGCGCCATCATCCCCGCCAACATCAACCACCCGGAGCTGGAGCCGATGATCATCGGCCGCAACTTCCTGGTGAAGATCAACGCCAACATCGGCAACTCGGCCGTCACCTCCTCCATCGAGGAGGAGGTCGAGAAGATGGTGTGGTCCATCCGCTGGGGCGCGGACACGGTGATGGACCTGTCCACCGGCCGCAACATCCACGAGACGCGCGAGTGGATTCTGCGCAACGCGCCGGTGCCCATCGGCACGGTGCCCATCTACCAGGCGCTGGAGAAGGTGGGCGGCAAGGCCGAGGAGCTGACGTGGGAGCTGTTCCGCGACACGCTCATCGAGCAGGCCGAGCAGGGCGTGGACTACTTCACCATCCACGCTGGCGTGCTGCTGCGCTACGTGCCGTGGACCGCGAAGCGCCTCACCGGCATCGTCAGCCGCGGCGGCTCCATCATGGCCAAGTGGTGCCTCGCCCACCACCAGGAGAACTTCCTCTACACGCACTTCGAGGAGATCTGCGAGATCATGAAGGCGTACGACGTCAGCTTCAGCCTGGGCGACGGGCTGCGGCCGGGGTCCATCGCCGACGCGAACGACGCGGCGCAGTTCGGCGAGCTGGAGACGCTGGGCGAGCTGACGAAGGTGGCCTGGAAGCACGACGTGCAGGTGATGATCGAGGGCCCGGGCCACGTGCCCATGCACCTCATCCAGGAGAACATGACGAAGCAGCTCGCCGTGTGCGGCGAGGCGCCGTTCTACACGCTGGGGCCCCTCACCACGGACATCGCGCCGGGGTACGACCACTTCACCAGCGGCATCGGCGCGGCGATGATCGGCTGGTTCGGCACGGCGATGCTCTGCTACGTGACGCCCAAGGAGCACCTGGGCCTGCCGGATCGGGATGACGTGAAGGAAGGCGTCATCACCTACAAGATCGCCGCCCACGCGGCGGACCTGGCCAAGGGGCATCCGGGCGCCCAGGCGCGCGACAACGCGCTCTCCAAGGCGCGGTTCGAGTTCCGCTGGGAGGACCAGTTCAACCTGTCCCTGGACCCCGAGCGCGCCCGCGCCTTCCACGACGAGACGCTGCCCGCCGAAGGGGCCAAGGTGGCCCACTTCTGCTCCATGTGCGGCCCGCAGTTCTGCTCCATGAAGATCACCCAGGACGTGCGCGACTACGCGGCGAAGACGGGTGTGAACGAGGAGACGGCACTGAAGACCGGCCTGGAGGAGAAGAGCGAGGAGTTCAAGAAGGCCGGCGGCGAGCTGTACCGCTAGGCTCGGGCGGCCGAGGGACGACCTGACACATCACCTGTCCGCGGCGTGACAATCGTCGCGGGCACATGTCATGGTGGGCCGGCAAGGGTGCGCTTGCCGCGCCCTCCTTTTTGAAGGGGACGTTCCATGGAGACTCCGCCGCGGGAACAGCTGGGTTCGTACATCAGTGGCACACCGATGCCGACTCAGGATGAGAAGACGATGGGGATGCTGGCCCACATCGGGACCCTGATTGCCAACCTGTTCGTGGGGTTTGGCTTCCTCGTCCCGTTGTTCCTCATGCTCACCAAGGGCAAGGAGTCCTCCTTCATCCGTGAGCACTCGGTGGAGTCGCTCAACTTCCAGATCACCTGCTTCATCGGGTTCGTCATCGGCGGCATCACCGCCTGCTTCGGCGTGGGCCTGGTCATCATCGCGGCGGTGTGGATTGCCTCGGTGGCCTTCGCCATCATCGCGGGGCTCAAGGCGAAGGACGGCGAGCTGTACCGGTACCCGGCCACCATCCGCTTCGTGAAGTAGGGGAAGCCTTCATCGGGCGGGTCATGCGCGAGCGCGCGGGCCCGCCCGACGTGTTTCCAGGGCTCAGCCGCCGATGCCCATCATGGACAGCAGGGTGGCGCCGTTGCCGGGCTCGGTGAAGCGGTGCCCGTCCGGCTTGTCCCCCAGCGCGCGGCGGATGGCCACCGCCAGCTCCACGTCGGTGGCGCCCCCGCGGATGAGCTGGTGCAGCGGCGCCTGCGCGCGTCCGCCGAGGCAGCTGCGCAAGTCCCCGTTGGACGCCACGCGCACGCGGTTGCACCCGCCACAGAAGTTCTGGGTGAGGGGAGAGATGAACCCCACGCGCCCCGAGGCCGTGCGCCAGTAGCGCGCCGGACCGGAGGTGAGCGACGCGGCGTCAGCGCCCTCGTCGTCGGGCTCGGGCTCCAGCGGCAGCCCCGACGCCTGGAGCTTCTCGACGAGCTCCGCGGTGGGCACGGGCGTGCCCTGGCCGAAGGGCATCAGCTCGATGAAGCGCGGGGTGATGCCGCGCTCGTGCGCGTACGCCACCAGCGCGGGGACCTCGTCGTCATTCACGCCACGCATCACCACGGCGTTGAGCTTCAGCGAGGCGTAGCCCGCCGCCGCCGCCGCGTCGATGCCGCGCAGGATGGTGGCCAGGTCCCCCTGCTTGGAGATGCGGCGGAACGTCTCCGGCGACAGCGTGTCCAGGCTGAGGTTGAGCTGGTTGACGCCGGCCTCGCGCAGCGGCACGGCCAGCGGCGCCAGGAAGCTGGCGTTGGTGGTGATGGCCAGGTGCCGGATGCCGGGCAGCGAGGAGATGCCTCGGCAGATGTCCAGGATGTCCGGGCGGATGAGCGGCTCGCCTCCGGTGAGGCGCACCCGGCGGATGCCCATGCTCGCGAAAATCGACGTGATGCGCGCCAGCTCCGCCGCGTCCAGCATGTCCCGCTTCCCACCCCACGACGCGGGCGAGCAGTAGGTGCAGCGGAAGTTGCAGCGGTCCGTGATGCTCAGCCGCAGGTACGTCATCCGGCGCCCCTGGGCATCCAGCAGGGGCGGCGCGAGTGGGTCCGTCGGAGGCTGTGGGCTGGCGGTCGTCACGGGAGGCTCATCCTCATAACAGCGGCCCCCGGGCCAATCATCTCCGACCTGCACGCGGGGGCGCCGCGTGTCCTATCCCTCACTCCCGGTGGCGGAGCGCTTGACGACGTCCTTCGCCTCCACGCCCTCGGTGGCCGCGGGCCGGCCAGCAGGGGAGGGGGCGTCGGAGTCGTCATCCAAATCGGTGAGACGGGCCAGCTCGGCCTCGGCCTCGGTGGCCTCGAGCTCCGCCTGGGGAAGCCCCTTCTTGAGCTTCATCTCCTCCTTGATGCGGATGAGACCCTCCTCGCCGATGTCCAGGAACGCGCGGACCACTTCCGGGTCGAACTGCGTGTTGGCGCAGCGGCGGATCTCCTGGATGGCGTTGGCGAACGAGGTGCCCTTGCGGTAGGGCCGGTCGCTCGTCATCGCGTCCAGCGTGTCCGCCACGGCGAAGATGCGCGCGCCGATGTGGATTTCGTGCCGCTGGAGGTTGCGCGGGTAGCCGGCGCCGTCCCAGCGCTCCTGGTGCGACAGCACGATGGAGGCGGGCGTGTCCAGGAAGGGGATGTTCTGGATCATCTGGAAGCCAATCTCCGGATGCTTCCGCATCTCCATCCACTCGTCCGGAGTGAGCTTGCCCGGCTTGAGGAGCACCGCGTCCGGCACGCCAATCTTGCCGATGTCGTGCAGGAGCGCGCCGCGGCCAATCTCCTCCAGTTCCTTGCCCTGGATGCCCATCCGGTTGGCGATGGCGGACGTGTAGCTGACCACGCGCTGGGAGTGGTCGCTCGTCTCGTGCTCGCGCGCGTCGAGCGCGGCCACCAGCGCCAGCAGCGTGTTCTGGTACGTGTTGGCGATGTCGCGCAGGGCGTTGCGCAGCTCCGCCGTCCTGTCGCGCACCTTGCGCTCCAGCTTCTTCTGGTAGCGCTTGCGGGCCATCTCGATGCGGCGCTTGGCGAGCGCGCGCTCGATGGCGCGGATGAGGTCCGTCAGCTTCGGTGGCTTGAGCAGGTAGTCCACCGCGCCGCGGCGCAGGCAGTCCACCGCGGACTCGGTGTCACCGTAGCCGGTGAGCATGATGACGGAAGTGTCCGGGAGCCGCTCGCGCAGGTTCTCCAGGAGCCACAGGCCGTCCTTGCCCGGCATCTTCATGTCGCTGATGACGAGCGGCGTGTCCTCCTCGCCGGCGACATCGAGCGCCATCTCGGCACCACTCGCGACGACGCAGTTGTAGCCCTCCTCCCGGAGGAGGACGGAGATGACGTCGCGTACGGAGTCGTCATCATCGACGATGAGAATTCGGGGTGGGGCAGGAGGGATGGCTTCCACGGCGGCAGATTCTAGAGGTTTCCGGGTTTCAAAGGCGAACGAGAGCGGGAAATTACCACCCTTTCCAGGCTGGCGGTTGATCTCCCACCAGGCAGGGAGGGTACCCCGCCGCCGGTGGGAGGCGGGGCCTGCGGGCCCGTCAGGGGCGTTTTTCCCTCTGGGAGACCGCCTGGAGCGCCTGCACGCCTGTTCGGATCATCCCCGCCTGCCCGCCCTGACGGGGCGTATGGGATTCCCGATGTCGGAGGTGGATCCACGAGTCCCCACGTCCCATTCCGGGGTCTCCCGAGGCCTCGACCGTGGGCCCTGGTGGCCGGAGCACACGGGTGGGAGGGCCGCCACTGGCGTGCGAAGGCGTTGCGCAGTTTCGGGCCCTCCGGGGTTGTTCCGCGCGAACGAGTTGGACGGGGTGACGACACCATGACGCGACGTGGGAGCTGGGGACTGCTGCTAGCGGGGCTCTGCATGCTGGCCGCCTGTGGGCCCGGGGTGCGCAGTGACTTTCCTTCCGAGACACCGGACCCGGGGGTGTCCGAGCACGCGCCGGCGGTCGAGGAGGTGACGACGCGGTGGGTGGATGCGGAGGCCACCGCGATGGAGCTCCGGGTGCGTGGCCGCAACTTCAGCTCCCGCAGCACCGTGCGCTGGAGGGAGCAGGCGCTGACCACCACCTTCCTGGGCGACACGGAGCTGAGCGCGGTGCTGCCGCTGAACGACGCGGTCTCCTGGACCGAGGCCTGGCTGGACGTCCGCGATGACGGCAGTTCGAACAGATACGTGCTCCCGTACCCCGAACCCGAGCTGCTCTCCGCCAGCCTCGAGCCGGAGCCCCTCGACTCCGTCACCCAGGGGCGCTTCATCCTGACCGGGCGGAACCTCGTCACGGGAAGCCACGTCACCTACGACGAGCAGCTCTACCCCGTGACGGTGCGGAGCACGGAGCGAGCCGACGTGGAGCTCCCGTTCAACGCAGTGCTCGAAAGCATGAGGGGGGGGCTCCAACTCCAGCTCCAGACCTCCCGGCCCCAGCCGCAGCGCTCGAACACGCTGACCGTGCGGACGGACCCTCCCATCGTCGAGTTCCTGGGGGTGTCGCCGTCGTCGCTGAGCACCGCCGGGGGAAACAACACCCTCTTCAGCGCCCTCGTCCTCTACGTGAAGAACGCACGATTCGTGACGCAGGTGAAGTGGAACGGTCAGCCGGTGCAGTTCGCGCGATACACGGACGGGTCTGCCCTCTATCTGCCGCTTCCACAGGATGCGCGGTCGAAGCCCGGGCTCGTCACCCTGACGCTGGAGGCGGCCGGCATGGAACACGTCCCCGCCCCCTACCTGCTTCCCATCGAGGATGCACCGGTGGTGCACCGGCTGGTGACCCCGGTCATCCAGACGGGAAGCCAGGTCGCGTGGCTCACCCTCCAGGGCGAGGGATGGGGCTCGGCCGTGGACGTGTCCTGGGATGACCAGTTGCTCGAACTCCAGCATGGGTCCTCGGGCGATGTGGCGTACGTCAGTGTGCCGTCCGCGGAGATGGCGCGACCGGGACTGCACAGCGTCCGGGTGCGTCGCAAGTCCGACGGCGCGCTGTCCCGGCCCCATCCCGTGGAAGTGGTGGATGCGGCGCCAGCGCCCGGGGTCCTCTCGTTGGAGCCCTCGGTGGTGTCGGTGGGTGAATCGCCGGTACGCCTGCGGGTCCACGGAAACGAATTCGGCCCCACCTCCGTCATCCGGATTGATGGAAGGGAACGCGTCTCACAGAACCAGGGTGCCTACTCCATCTCCACCTTGCTGGAGCCTGGGGACCTGGCGGAGGCGGGGATTCACACCGTCACCGTGTCCTCCCCTGGCGGCGGCACCTCGCTGCCCCTGCTGCTCAACGTGGACGCACGCCGGCCGGCGCCACACCTCGCCAGCCTGTCGGTCCCTTTCGCCACGGTGGGCAGCGGCCCCATGTCCCTCTCCGTGTCGGGAGCGGGCCTGGGGGCCTACTCGGTCATTCGCTGGAACGGGGCCTTCCTCACCACGCGCTGGGAGCCCTGCTGTAACGGGCAGTACCGGCTGGTGGCGGACATCCCCTCGGACCGGCTGGCCCAGCCCGGCGTCGCCCGGGTGACGGTCTTCAATCCCCCGCCGGGCGGCGGGGCGAGCAACGCCATCGACTTCGCCATCCTCGCGCCGGGTGCCAGCGCGCCGGAGCTCACGCCGCGGAGCATCGAGCTGGGCAGCCCGAACGTCACCGTGACGGTGCGCGGCGGCGGCTTCAGCACGAGCACGTTCGTCATGGTGGGCAGCAACTCGCGCACCGCGACCTTCATCGACAGCACCACGGTCACCGTGAAGCTCGAGGCCTGGGAGCTCGCGACGGAGCGCACCCTCGAACTCCAGGCAGTGACGCCCCGGCCAGAGGGCTCTGTGGCCAGCGCATCCCAGTTCCTGCATGTGATTCCCCCCCGGACCCCTGTCTTGCGGAGCGTGATTCCGGGGGTGGTGTCCGTGGGCCATTGGAAGAAGGGCGAGGTCCGCTCCCTCGACCTCCGGGGCGAGAACTTCGACTCGACGGACGATTCCCCGCTGGAGACACGCCTGAGTGCCTCGCTGCAATGGGGGAATGCTGCCTACCCGGTGCAGGTGAACTACGGCGACTGGCACAGCGGGGAGGGACCGCTGGCGGATGTGCCGGGAGAGGCCGTGGCGAATCCGGGGGCGGTCGAGGTCCGGGTCTCGCGGGCGAGTGAGAATGGGGGCACGTCGCTCCCCGCGCTCGTCAACGTGGTGACCGAGCGGCCCGTTCCGCGGGCTTTTGCGGTGTGGCCCGGCAACCTGCGCATGGGAGCGGACTCGCAATTGATTCGGATTGAAGGGAGCAATCTCCACGCTTCCAGCGTGGTGCGCTGGAACGGGCAGCCCCTGACGACGATGAAGCTGAGCGAGACCTTCATGGGGGCCGTCGTGCCCGGCGCGCTCGTCGCGTCCCCGACGACAGCCCGGGTGACGGTGGAGACGCCCGCGCCCGGAGGTGGCGTCTCCCTCGCGCTGCCGGTGATGGTGCAGTAGCGCCGCGGCGTCCCGGCGAGGGCCTCAGCCGTGGGCCTTCGCCGGGGCGCGGTCGTACCGGAAGGGCGCCAGGTTCACCGTGGTCTTCTCGCCGAGCACCGCCTGGGTGATGAGCTTCGCGGTGATGGGGGCCAGGAGGATGCCGTTGCGGAAGTGGCCGGTGGCCAGGAAGAGGCCGGGCACGGGGCCCTCGCCGAGGTACGGGTACTTGTCCTCCGTCCACGGCCGGAAGCCGGCCCACGAGTCCGTCACCGGCGCGCTGCCCAGCTCCGGGCACAGCTCCAGCGCCATGTCGAGGATGCGCGCCAGCCCCGCGGCCGTCACCTGCTTGTCGAAGCCGACCAGCTCCATGGTGCTGCCGGCGATGATGCGCCCATCCGCGCGCGGCACGAGGTAGCCCTTCTCCGAGGTGAGGATGCGCTCCAGCAGCGGCAGCCGCGTCTGGAACTGCACCATCTGCCCGCGCGCCGGCCGCACCGCCTTCGCCTCCACGCCCGCGCCCTGCACCAGCGCGGACCACGAGCCCGCGGCCAGCACCACCGCGTCCGCGCGCAGCACCTCGCCGTCCAGGTCCACGCCCACCGCGCGGCCACCCTCGTGCACCACGCCGCGCACGTAGCCGCTGCGGAACTCCGCGCCCACGCGCGCGGCGGCCATGGTGAGCGCGCGCACCAGGAGCCGGTTGTCCACCTGGTGGTCGTCCGGGAAGTGCGCCGCGGCCAGCGCCTTCGGGGACAGGCGGGGTTCCAACTCCCGGGCCTGTGCGCCGTCCAGCAGCTCCGCGCGCAGGCCCAGCCCGCGCTGCCATGCCACCGTGGCGTCCAGGTGGTGCAGGCCCGCCTCGTCGAAGGCCACCTTGAGCACGCCGCACGGCCGGTAGGCCACGTCCACGCCCGTCAGCTCCCGCAGCTCCGCGGCGAAGGCGGGGTAGAGGCCCCGGCTGCGCATGCACAGCTCCAGGAAGGGGCCCGGCCCGTCCGCTTCCATCTGCGGCGCGAGGATGCCCGCCGCCGCGCTGGAGGCCTCCGCGCCCGGAATGGAGCGCTCCAGCACCGTCACGCGCACGCCTGCCTGCCGCAGCCGCAGGGCGATACCGCAGCCCATGATGCCGCCACCCACGATGATGACGTCCGAGACTCGCATGGCGTGCTTCCTGCTCGCCCACTCCCTCGTTTGCAAGCGTCACGACAGCTTGACGCAGGGCGCGGTTGACGGCGGGAGGCGTTCCCGTTAACGATGGCACCGTGCTCTCTGCGTTCCATCACCATCATGCGCATCATCGGCTCGGCCCGGACGGGTTCGATCGCCATGCGCATGCCTGGGTGAACGTCTAGAGCGCACCCACCCGGCACAAGCCGCAGCGACGAAGGCCCGTCCCCCCAGGACGGGCCTTTTTTCGTTTCCGCGCATTCCCACCCCCGAAGCCCCTCGAAGGCCCACCCATGCTGCTGAAGATTGCCCTCCCCAACAAAGGCCGCCTGTCCGAAGAAGTGCGGGAGCTGTTCAACGACGCGGGCCTGGAGGTCCGGGCCCGTGGCGAGCGCGCGCTCACCGCCTCGCTCGGCGGCGAGTTCGAAGCCATCTTCGTCCGTGCCCAGGACATCCCCGAGTTCGTCGCGGACGGGGCCGCGCACGCGGGCGTGACGGGGTGGGACCTGGTGAATGAGGCCGGGCGCGAGCTGGACCTCCTGATGGACCTGGAGTTCGGCCGGTGCCGGCTGGTGGTGGCCGCCCGCGAGGAGAGCGGCATCCAGTCGCCGGATGACGTGCGCAACGGGAGCCGGGTGGCCTCGTGCTTCCCGCGGCTGACGCAGTCCTTCTTCGACAAGCGCGGGCAGAAGGTGACGGTGGTGCCGGTGTCGGGCGCGGCGGAGATTGCCCCGCACCTGGGCATCGCGGACATCGTCGTGGACCTGACGTCCACCGGCTCCACGCTGAAGATGAACGGCCTGCGGGAAGTGGCCACGGTGCTCGAGTCCAGCGCGCGGTTGGTGGCCTGCAAGGGCAACACCCCAGACGCGCAGCGCAAGCTGGAGGAATTGACGCTGGCGCTGGGCTCGGTGCTGGCGGCTCGCGGCAAGCGCTACCTCATGGCCAACGTGCCGAGGAAGGCGTTGGAGAAGGTGCGCGAGGTGCTGCCCGGCCTCAACGGTCCCACGGTGGTGGACGTGTTGGACGGCGGCAACTTCGTGGCGGTGCACGCGGTGGTGCCGTCGAAGACCATCTACCGCACCGTCAACGCGCTGAAGGCCCTGGGCTGCGAGGGCATCCTCGTCACCCGCATCGAAAGGTTGATGGCGTGATGGACTCCCTCGCTTCTTCCGTCCTCAGGTACCGCGGCGCGCTGTCCGACCTCTCCGCGGAGGACCGCCGCCGGCTGCTGGACCGCGCGGGCAGTGGAGTCGATGCCCGCGTGACGGCGCGCGTCAGCGAGCTCATCTCCCGCGTGCGCTCCGAGGGCGACCGCGCGCTCTTCGACCTGGCGCGCCAGTTCGACCGCGTGGAGCTGAAGTCGCTGGAGGTGCCGCGCGAGAAGTGGCAGGCGGCGCTGGCCTCGCTGGACCCGGCGGTGCGCGAGGCGCTGACGCGCGCGGCGCGCAACATCGCGAAGGCGCACGCCGCGCAGAAGCCGCGGGCGGTGGAGATTGAAACCGAGCCCGGCGTGCTGGTGGGCCGGAGGCCGGACCCCCTGGGCCGCGTGGGCGTCTACGCGCCGGGAGGCCGGGCGGTGTACCCGAGCAGCGTGCTGATGGGCGCGGTGCCGGCGAAGGTGGCGGGAGTAGGCGAGGTCATCGTCTGCTCGCCGCCGGGCCCCAACGGGCTGCCCCACGCCGCCGTGCTGGCCGCGGCGGCCATCGCGGAGGCGGACCGTGTCTTCGCGCTGGGCGGCGCGGGCGCGGTGGCGGCCCTGGCCTACGGCACGGAGAGCGTGCCCCGCGTGGACCGCATCGTCGGACCGGGCAACGCGTACGTCGCCGAGGCGAAGCTCCAGGTGGTGGGCGCGGTGGCGATTGAAGCCCCCGCCGGCCCGAGCGAAATCCTCGTGATTGCCGATGGCACGGCGAATCCGGACGCGGTGGCGCGCGAGATGCTCGCCCAGGCAGAGCACGACCCGGAGGCCGCGTGCGTGACGCTGGCGGTGGGTGAGCCCCTGGCGGCCGCCATCACCGCGGCGGTGGAGCGGCTGACGGCGGGAGCGAAGCGCTGGGAAATCGTCACCTCGGCGCTGGGCTCTCGCGGCGCGGTGCTGAGCGTGGCGTCGCTGGAGGAGGCCTTCCCCTTCGCGGCGGACTTCGCGCCAGAGCACCTGCTCCTGGCCACGGCATCGCCCCAGGAGGACCTGGCGCGCGTGCGCAACGCGGGCACCGTCTTCCTGGGCGAGCGCTCGTCGGTGGCCTACGGCGACTACATGACGGGCTCCAACCACGTGCTGCCCACGGCGGGGCTGGCGCGGGCGTACTCGGGGCTCAACCTGTTGGACTTCTACCGGTGGACCACCTACCAGCGGGTGGAGGCCGGGGCGGCGGCGAAGCTCGCGGATGACGTGGGCCGGCTCGCGGACAGCGAGGGCCTGTTCGCCCACGCGGACGCGGCGCGCGCCTGGAGGACGCCATGATTCCCACCCGCGCGTCCTATCGGGACATCCCCCTCTACTCGCCGGCGAAGAAGCCGTGCCGGGTGGACCTGAGCGACAACACCAACCTCTTCGGCACGCCGCCCGCCGCCGAGCGCGTGCTGCGCGGGGCCTCGCTCCGCGCGGTGACGCACTACCCGGCGGGCTACTCGCCGGACCTGCGCCGCGCGGTGGCCGCGTACGCCGGGGTGACGCCGGAGGCGGTGGCCACGGGCTGCGGCTCGGACGGCCTCATCGACTGCGCCATCCGCGCCTTCCTGGAGCCGGGCGAGGTGCTCGCCTTCCAGGACCCCACCTTCGTCATGGTGCCGCTGTACTCGAAGATGAACGGGGTGAAGGCGGCGCCGGTGCCGCTGCGACCGGAGGCGGACTTCGACCTGGACGTGGACGGCCTCGTGGCCACGGGCGCGAAGGTCATCTACCTGTGCTCGCCCAACAACCCCACGGGCACGGCGCTGTCGCGCGCGGCGGTGGAGCGCGTGGTGGAGAAGGCGCCCGGCATCGTCATCATCGACGAGGCCTACGCGGACTTCGCCTCCGGGCCGGGCTTCATCGACTTGGCCCGCACGCGGCCCAACGTGCTGGTGACGCGCACCTTCTCCAAGGCCTACGGCATGGCGGGCATGCGGGTGGGCTGGGCGGTGGGCTCGCCACGGCTGGTGGCCGAGGTGGAGAAGGCGCGGGGCCCGTACATGCTCACCGCGCTGGCGGAGGCCATGGCCGTCGCGGTGCTCACCGAGGACCAGGACTGGGTGAAGGCGCGGGCCCGCGAGGCGGTGGAGAACCGCGAGCGGCTGCGCGCGGAGCTGGTGGCACTGGGGCTGAAGCCGCTGCCGTCGGAGGGCAACTTCCTGATGGTGCCCCTGCCGGGTGCGCCGAAGGTGGCGGAGCGGATGCGGGAGCGGGACGTGAATGTGCGGGCCTTCCAGGGGCTGACCGGGGTGGGGGACGCGCTCCGGATTGGCAGTGGACCCTGGCCCCTCTTGGAGGCGGCGCTGGCGGCGCTGCGGGAGTCAATGCAATGAGAGTCACCCTGTTCGACTACGGAGCGGGCAACCTGCACTCGCTGGCCAAGGCGCTGGCGACGGCGCCGGGCGCGGAGGTGCGGATTCAGGAGGACCCGGTGCGCGCGCTGGACACGGACGTGCTGGTGCTTCCGGGCGTGGGAGCCTTCGGTGCATCGGCGGCGCGGCTGGAGCCCGGGCGCCAAGCCATGCGTGACGCGCTGGAGCGCGGCCTGCCGTGCCTGGGCATCTGCCTGGGCATGCAGCTGCTCTTCGACACCAGCGACGAGGGCGGCGGCGCGGGCCTCGGCTACTTCCCCGGGAAGGTGACGCGGCTGGCCGCGCGCCGGGTGCCGGAGATTGGCTGGAACACGGTGGAGGAGGACCGCACGCTGGCCGGCACGAAGCTGGACACCGTGTACTACGCGCACAGCTTCGTCTGCCGCCCGACGGATGCGTCCGTCGTCACCGGCTGGACGACGCACGAGGGTGACCGCTTCCCCGCGGCGGTGCGGCGCGGGAAGGTGGTGGGCGTGCAGTTCCACCCGGAGAAGTCCTCCACCGCGGGCGTCCGCTTCGTGCGCGCCTTCCTCGAGGAGGTGGCGCCGTGATTGCCATCCCAGCCATCGACCTGCGCGAGGGCGCGTGCGTGCAGCTGGTGGGCGGCTCGTACGACGCGGAGAAGGTCCGCGTGAATGACCCGCTGGACGCGCTGCGCCAGTGGCGGAGCTTCGGCTTCAGCACCTTCCACGTGGTGGACCTGGATGCCGCGCTCGGCAAGGGCTCCAACGCGGACGCCATCTTCCGGCTGACGTCATATGAGAAGGGGCTCACCTTCACGGTCGGCGGCGGCGTGCGCGACTCGGACCGGGTGGAGGCCGTCCTCGAAGGAGGCGCCTCCGCCGTCGTGGTGGGCACGCGGGCCATCGAGGACACCGCGTGGCTGGCGGAGGTGGCGGGCCGCTACCCGGGCCGGGTGGTGGTGGCCGCGGACGTGAAGGGCCGCGAGGTGGTGACGCGCGGCTGGACGTCGGGCAGCGCGCGGGACATCCGCGACGTGCTCGCGGCGCTGGAGCCGCTGCCCCTGGGCGGGCTGCTGGTGACGGCGGTGCACAAGGAAGGGCAGCTGTCGGGCGTGGACCTGCCGCTGATGCAGGAGGTGGCGCGCACCAGCCGTCACCGGCTCTACGCCTCGGGCGGAGTGACGACGCTGGAAGACTTGAGGGCGCTCGCCGCGGCGGGCGCGTATGGGGCGGTCATCGGCATGGCGCTGTACACGGGAAGGCTGGATGCGCGCGACGTCGCGCGGGAGTTCGCGGGATGACCACCGTCATTCGAGAGACGAAGGAGACGAAGGTCCAGGTGGAGGTGTCGCTCGGCAAGGGCGTCACCCAGGTGGACACGGGCCTGAAGTTCTTCGACCACATGCTGTCCACCTTCGGCCGCTACGCGGGGCTGGACCTCAAGGTGCACGCGCGGGGCGACCTCACGCACCACCTCATGGAGGACGTGGCGATTACGCTGGGCACCGCGGTGCAGAAGGTGATTCCCGCCACCGCGGCGCGCTTCGCGGAGCGCACCATCCCCATGGACGACGCGCTGGTGCAGGCGTGCCTGGACGCGGGCGGGCGCTTCTACTACCGGGGCCCGTTGAAGAACCGGCTGTATGAGCACTTCATGCGCTCGTTCAGCGAGCACGCGAAGGTGACGCTGCACCTGCGCGTGCTGCGCGGCAAGGACAGCCACCACGCGACGGAGGCGGCCTTCAAGGCGCTGGGCCTCGCGCTGCGCGACGCCATGGTGGACGAGGGCACGGTGTTCAGTATGAAGGGCTCCGTCGCCCTGGAGGTGAAGTGATGCTCACCCGGCGACTCATCGTCTGTCTGGACGTGAAGGGCGGACGCGTGGTGAAGGGCGTCCAGTTCGAGGGCCTGCGCGACGTGGGCGACCCGGTGGAGCTGGCCCGGCGCTACGAGGAGGAGGGCGCCGACGAGGTGACCTTCCTGGACATCTCCGCGAGCGCCGAGGAGCGCGGCACGCTGTGGGACCTCGTGCAGCGCACCGCCGAGCGGCTGTTCATCCCGCTCACCGTGGGCGGCGGCGTGCGCACGGTGGACGACGTGGGCCGCGCGCTGCGCGCGGGCGCGGACAAGGTGAGCATCAACTCGGCGGCGGTGGCCAACCCCGCGCTGCTGACGGCGTGCGCGGAGCGCTTCGGCGCGCAGTGCGTCGTGGCCAGCATCGACGCCAAGAGGGAGGACGGGCGCTGGCGCGTCTACACCCATGGCGGGAAGAAGCCCACGGAGCTGGACGCGGTGGCCTGGGCGCGCGAGTGCGTGGCGCGCGGAGCGGGCGAGGTGCTGCTCACCAGCATCGACCGCGACGGGGCGCGCTCCGGCTATGACCTGGACTTGACGCGGGCCGTGGCGGACGTGGTGGACGTGCCCGTCATCGCGTCGGGCGGCGCAGGCAACGCGGAGCACGTGCGCGACGGGCTGACGAAGGGAGGGGCGGACGCGGCGCTGGTGGCCGGAATCCTCCACGACGGCGTCACCACGGTGGGCGCCATCAAGTCGCTGCTCCGCGAGGGCGGCATCCACGTTCGGAGCCGGACATGAACGACAGGCAGGCACTGATGCAGGCCGCGGCGGAGGTGGCCCGGAAGTCCGGGGACGTGGCGCTCGGCTTCTTCCGCGGCGGCATCGCGGTGGACACCAAGTCCGACGGCACCCCGGTGACGGTGGCGGACCGGACGGCCGAGCAGGCGGCGCGCGACTGGATTTCGGCCCGCTTCCCGGAGGACGGCATCCTCGGCGAGGAGTTCGGCGAGACGCGGCCGGGCGCCGAGCGACGTTGGATTCTGGACCCCATCGACGGCACGAAGACCTTCATCCGCGGCGTGCCGCTGTGGGGCACGCTGGTGGCGGTGGCCAAGGGCGAGCGCATCCTCGCGGGCGCCGCGTACTTCCCCGCCGTGGGCGAGCTGCTGGTGGCGGCGCCGGGGCAGGGCTGTTTTTGGAATGACAGACCGGCGCGCGTCTCCGAGCAGGCGGACCTGTCGAAGGCGGTGGTGCTGTCCACGGATGAGCGCTTCCTCCTCCACCCGGAGCGGGGCGAGGCCTGGCGCGCGCTCGCGAAGGAGGCGGCCATGGACCGCACGTGGGGCGACTGCTACGGCTACCTGCTGGTGGCCACGGGCCGGGCGGAGGTGATGGTGGACGAAATCCTCTCGCCCTGGGACGCGGCGGCGCTGCAGCCCATCATCGAGGAGGCCGGCGGCGTGTTCACCGATTGGACGGGCAGGCAGACCTCCTTCGGCGGCAACTGCATCGCCACCAACGGGGCCCTGGCGCGCGTGGTGCGCGAGCGGCTCGGCGCGACGGAGGTGGTGCGATGACGGCCGTGACGTTGGATTTGGACCGGCTGGACTTCACCAAGGGCAACGGCCTGGTGACGGTGGTAACCCAGGACGCGAGCACCGGGGACGTGCTGATGGTGGCGCACGCGGACCGTGAGGCGCTCGAACGCACGCTGGCTACCGGGGAGATGCACTACCGCTCGCGCACGCGGGGCCTGTGGCACAAGGGTGCCACCAGCGGGAACACGCAGCGCGTGGTGTCGCTCAGCGCGGACTGCGACGGAGACGCGGTGCTGGCCCGCGTGGTGAAGGCCGGCCCCGCCTGCCACACCGGCGAGGAGACCTGCTTCGGCACGGGCCGCTGGGACGCGCTGGCGGCGCTGGATGCCACCATCGCCCAGCGCGCCGCGCAGGCGCCCCCCGAGGGCGAGAAGCCGAGCTACACCCGCCGGCTGCTGGACGACCGCAACCTCCGCCTGAAGAAGCTGGGCGAGGAGGCCGCGGAGCTGGTGACGGCGTGCGCGGACGCGGACGCGCCTCGCGCGGTGGAGGAGGCGGCGGACGTGCTCTACCACGTGCTCGTCGCCGTGAAGCCGCTGGGCCTCACGCTGGACGACGTGAAGGCCGTCCTCGCCCGCCGCGCCGCGAAGCCACCGCCTTCCAGCGGCGCGCGCTGAGCGTTTCGCACGACCTCCTGCGTGGGGACAGTGGTCATTCGCACCACGCGTGCATAACTGCACACGCAGGAGGAAGTCACGCATGGCCTCAAAAGCGAAGCAGTCGAAGGCACCGGCGAAGAAGAAGACGGCGGTGAAGTCCTCGCGGCGCAAGACGCACCAGGCGGGGCGCGTCGCGAAGGACTCCGCGGAGATGAAGGGGCAGCGCAAGCAGGTGGACTCGAAGAAGACCGGCGTGCGCAAGACGCGCAAGCAGCGCGACGTGAAGAACCAGGGCACCCCGTCCCGCTCCGTCAACAAGCGCCCGCGCGTCGCCGCCGCGAAGAAGAGCGTGCGCCGTGCCCGCAAGCCGTCGTCCGCCACGACGACCCCCGCGCCCGCCGACGCCGGCATGCCCGCGGGCCTCTCCGAAGTGGGCGGCGCCTAGCTCGTGGATCAGGCGCCCTCACGGCGCCTCCGAGCATGTCTTCGAGGCAGGACTTTCGTGGCATTCCTGAGTCACGGAAGGCCAACAGGGGCAGTGTCAGCCTCGACCCGGACGGTTTTGTACGCCAGGACTGCAGCGTGACAGCGTGACTGCCACGCAAGACGGATTGGGGCAGGTCTCACTCTCTTCAACGGGAGGAGTGTTCCTGCTACACATTCGTGCCGCACGGCGGAGTGGAGATCGCCGGCCGGGCGCTTGCAAACCGTCCGCCTCACCGGAGGCATCGCATCGTGAACGGCCCCACCTACAAGGCTGAAATCATCGACCGCGTCATCTTCACCCGCTGGCCGAACCCTCCGACGAAGGAGGACGTCACGACGATCCTGGCGCAGATGCAGGATGCGGCCAAACGGCTGGGCTCGAACCTCATCTACGTCGGCTCGGTGAGCCCCAAGTCGAAGGTGCCGGACGCGGCGGAGCGCGCGGTGCTCAACCAGTTCCTCCTGGACGCGCGCCGCACCTGCGTGGAGCAGGCGTGGCTCATCTACGAGGGCACCGACCTGCAGCACAACCTCCAGCGCGTCATCATCTCCGGCGTGCTGATCCTCACGCGCACTTTCGACAACTTCCTGTCCGTGGCGAAGTCGGGTGACTCCATCGTCAAGGACGTGGGCACGGTGCTGAAGAAGGACGCGACGCCCATCTTCCAGATGGCCCGCGACAAGGGCCTCCTGGCCTGAGCGCCGCGGGCTCGGACGGTCCGGCGCTCACCGCGCGCCGATGATCTCCAGCTCCTTCACCTCGCCATCTGCGCGCTCCGGGAAGACGCTCACCGCGTCCACGTCGAGCAGCGGCACGGGCAGCTTGCAGACCTCCCACTGGCCCGTGCCGCGGTAGCGGCAGACGGTGGGATTCACGAAGGAGAAGCCACCTTCCGGATCCTGGAGGCCCACGCCCTTCGGGGTGCGGATGATGGCCCTCAGCGTGCCGGGGCCCGTGGCGCGGATCCGCAGGCTCTCCACGTGCTTCAGCGTGGGCGTGTAGCCCGCGCGCAGCGCTCCGTCCGCCGCCCAACGCTTCGGCTTCGAGGCGTTGCTCACGCGCACGCCGGTATTCACGTCCCGGTCGAAGGCCTGGCGCCCGGGCTCCGCGCCCGTCACGAGGTCCGGATCCACGGCCGCCGTTTCCACCGTCGGCCCGGCGGCCAGCGCCACCAGCGCGGGCGCGGCCTTCTCCCCTTGATGCACCGCGGCGGCGCGCACGAGCGGGTCCGGCAGGTGGCCGGCCTTCGCGCACACGGGGGCCAGCTCCACGACGAGGGTGCCCACGGCCGGGGCCAGGGTGAGGTCGGACTGGGCGGCCGGCGCCAGCCCCAGCCGGACGAGCGAGCCGCACGCGTCCGGCGTGCTCCTCCCGGCGTGCTCCAGGCTCCAGCGCACGTTCGCCAGGTCCGGCGGCCTGCCCAGGGCGGCCTCCAGGAGGGACTGGGCCACTGTCTGGACGCAGGCATTGAAGGGCGACGGGCAGCGCTCGCAGAGGGTGGCCAGCACCCCGCGCAGGGGAGTGTCCACCCCCGAGGCGAGCGGGGCTCGCGCGGCGAGCGCGGGGCTCAGCTCACACGCCCGGTCGGGGGGCTCCGGGCAGGCGTCCAGCCGCTTCCGGGCTCCGGCCACGGCCCGGGCGTCGTCCGGGGCCTTCAGGGCCGACTCCAGGGCGCCCGGCAGCGTCTGGCACTCGGGTGGGGGGAGGGGCTTGGG
>NZ_JABBJJ010000169.1 GCF_012933655.1 Pyxidicoccus fallax
CGCCGCCCCACCTCCACCGCGGGCAGGTCCGGCAGCGGCATGTGCCGCGCCTCCGTCTCCGCCAGCGACCGGAAGTGCAGCGCCTTGTTGCGCTGCGCCTGCTCCGGCCGCGCGGGATCGAACCAACCCCACGGGTCTGGTGCGGAGATGGAGCTGTCCAGCACCGCATGCACCGTCGCACTCGGGAGGGGGAATCCGGAGAAGTGGGAGTAGCTCGCATGAGAGCGCTCAGGTCCCACATCCACCCCGTAGGCCAGGGCGCGGTCTGCCTTCAATGCCTCGCGCAATGCGCCCAGCACCGTCGGCAGCGACTCCGCGCTGGGCTCGGCCTCCATCAGGAGGACCTCCAGGTCCGCCAGCAGGCCTTGCTCCTCGGAATTCAAACGGATCAAGATTTACTGAGTATAGCCCGAGGCCCGGACCTGTCGTCACTGTCACCCCAGGACCTTGGGGCAGGGAGCGTCCGGCCCTGGACGTCCGCGAACTTGGGGCCGGGGTGGAATCCGACCCTACGGGTTTCCCTGATGGAATGAAGCTTCGCGAACAGAGACACTCAATGGGTCGGCTCCCGGGGGGGAGGGCCGCTACCGCGGTGCGTGTGAGCGCGCGCCGGGTGCTCGGTCCCTCCGGTCCGGGTACCCGGCGCGCAGCTCCCGTCAACGGGTCGCCTTCCCGAATCCATGCCGCGTGAAGCCCCGGAGGCGCGGGAGGCGCTCGGACGGCACCATCCTCTGCAGGAAGTGCAGCGCGCCGAGCCCGAGGTACGCCATGCCGAAGGCGAGCGTCGCCCAGGCCAGCCACGCGCTGAGCTTGCCGTCGCCCAGGCCCACGCCTCCCCAGATGGCGAGCGCCACGCCGACCGCCCAGGGCATGCCCGTGCGGACGTGGGGGCCGCTGAAGGCGGCGCCGAGCGCGCACAGGGCCGCCGCGAGGATGCCGAAGCCGAACCACGAGGGCTCGCCGGTGGGGAAGATGGCCGCCAGGGCCAGCAGCGTGGTGAACAGTCCGAGGATGGAGAGTCCCAGGGTCATGGCATCGCTCCCGCGAAGTCCCTGGAGGAAGGGTGGGAGCGCGGCGCCGTGAATCCAAGAACGCGTCGCGTCCGAGGCGGAACGCCCCGTTGGTGCCCTGGCGCGTAGCGGGCGACGCACTTGCGACGCGCGGGCTGCGCGCCTTGTCGCGCGGCGTCGCGCCCAAGTCCGCGAAACGACTCCCGTGGTGCGGCCGGCACGTGGCTCGCTAGGGGCGATCCACGGCGGACAGGCAAACGCAACACAGTCATCGGGAGAGGTCCTCCCGACTGGGGGGTCGGATGCCAGGTCACTGGGATGCTGCGGTGTGCGCGGGCGTGCTGGGGCTGACGGCCGTGCTCCTCGTCCGGGAGAGACGGCGCCGCTCCAGGGTGGAGCCCGGCATGGCCCGGGCGGCCAGGCTGTCCTACGAGTACCTGCGCCTTCACCTCCACCAGTTCCGGGAGGACGTGGCGCAGGGGGCGGGCCCCACGGTGGAGGGACTGGCCCATGTGGTGATGCTGCGCCGTCAGCACGTGCCGCTCTTTGGCGCCCTGTTGCGGGCGCACCGGCACGAGCTGCTGGAGCTGGCGGACGCGCGCACGCTCACGCACGCGCGCTCGCTGGAGTTGATGCGGCGCGTGGGCGCGCTGGTGCGGAAGGACCCGCTGCTGCGCACGGACCTCGAGGCCGCGCTCGGGCCGACGAACGGCGCGCGTTGAGCGGCGTGCCGCGTGGAAACGAACGAACACCCAGGAGGTGTGAGATGAAGCGCTTCGCGAAGCGAGCACTGTGCATGGCCGTGCTGATGGCGGTCTCTGGATGCAGGACGCCCGCGGCCTCGGGGCCCATGGGCATGAGCGCCTCCGACTCGGGCAACTCCAGCCAGGGAGATTCGAGCCAGTCGGACTCGGGCGGCTCCAGCCAGGGAGACTCCAGCCAGTCGGACTCGGGCGGCTCCAGCCAGGGAGACTCGAGCCAGTCGGGCTCGGGCGACTCCAGCCAGGGGGATTCGAGCCAGTCGGACTCGGGCGGCAGCTCGGAGTCCAGGAACTCGGAGGCAGGGGGGTCCAGCGAAGGCTCCAGCGGGACGGAGGCGGCGGAGGGAGAGGCGTCACGTTGGCGCTCCGAGAACAGCAGCCAGAGCAACGAGGGCGTGATGTCGGCGGCCACGGTGGGCGCGCTGGTGGTGGGGCTCGGCGTGGTCATCTGGCAGGCCTACGCGGCGGCCGAGCGGCGCGAGGGTGCGCGGTCGAAGGAGCTGGGTCGCGCGGCCCAGGTGTACCTGCGTGCGCGCACGCATCAGCTCCGCGAGGACCTGGCGCTGGGGGCGGGGCCCACGGTGGAGGACCTCGCCGCGGCGGCGCGCATCCGCCGTGAGAACCTGGGCACCTTCGGCCGCATGCTGCGGGCGCACCGGCGGGAGCTGCTGGCCATGGCGGATGCCCGCACCCTCACGCCGGCGCGCGCGCTCGCATGGCTGGAGCGGGTCGGGGAGCTGGCGCGGACCGACCCGAGACTGGACGCGGACCGCGAGGCCTTCCTGGAGGCGCCCGCGGGAGCGGAGACGGCGGAGGTGGCGCGTTGAGCCGCTGGGCGGCGTGGGTGCTCGGCCTGACGTGCGCACTGCCGGTGGCGGGCTCGGCGCTGCCCGGGCGTGAGGGGACGCTGGAGCCCGCGGACCCGCACGAGACCGTCGTACCCGACCTGTCCACGCGCGTGCGCGCACTGGAGCAGTCCGGCATCGTCCTGCGCGGAGCCGCGGCCTGGGACGCGGCGCTGATAACGGAAGTCGAGGCGGGACTGAGCGCCCTGCCACCCGCCATGCGCCGCCCGCCCGGAGGTCCGCTGGAGCTGGTGGTGCACCCGGAGTCGGCGCCCCTCGGCCTCGGTGATGGAACCCCCACGCGTCCGGACTGGACGGAGGGCCGCGCGCGCTTCCACCTCTACGCGTACGCCCCCTCGGACGAGCGCCGCGCCACGCTGCGCACCGCCCGGCTGACGGACGTGGAAGCCGAGCGCCTGTGGCGCCGCCGAGCCGTGGTGCACGCCGTGGTTCAACGCTGGGACGATGCGCGCGCGTGGAGCGACACGCCCACGTGGCGCCGCCTGTCGGGCTGGCAGAAGCCCTTCGAGCGTCCCCTCGTATGGAAGGAGGAGGCACGCATCCACTACGCCGGGGCCTATAGCCGGGCACTGGGGCAGCGCGGTGCCTCGCTGGACCTGGTCACCTTCGCGGAGGAGCTCCTCGTCCCCGTGGAGTCGGTGCGCGACGACGCGCTGCCCGTGGACGACCGGGTGCGCTGCCAGGAGTTCTCCAAGGCACGGGCGCTGGCGGAGCTGGTGGAGCACGCCGGCCTGGGCCGCCTGCCCCCGCGTGGCGAATGTCCCGCCTTCGAGGCCTGGGCCGAGCTGGACGCGCTGTCCCACTTCGAGGTGCTGCTGGTCGCCTCCACCGGCCGCCAGCCGGAGTCGCTCTTCGGCCACCTGATGCTGCGTCCCGTCTGGCGCGAGGGCGCGGTGCCGCGAGGCCCCGGCTTCGAGCGCGTGGTGCAGCTCGTGGCGCTCACCGGCCTGGAGTCCCGGGGCCTGGGCTACGTCGTGAAGGGCATGACGGGCGGCTACGACACGGCCTTCCTCACCGGCACGCTGGGAGACCTGTCCCACGAGGCACTGGAGCTGGAGCAGCGCTTCATCCGTCGCTTCCGCCTGCGCCTCACGCGCGGCGAGGAGGCGCGGATGCTGGAGCGCGTCTGGGAGCTCGAGCGCCGCGGGTACATGGGCTACTACTTCTTCACCGACAACTGCGCGAGCGCGCTCCTCTTCCTCCTCAACGGCGCGCTGGAGGACGGCCGGAAGGTGCGCGCTCCCGGGACGCTCTGGGTGCTGCCCACGGCCACGCTGGACGCGCTGGCGCGGGTGGAGGTGGTGGGCAAGGAGGGCGGCGCCGGCCCGCTGCTGGAGTACGTACCGGACACCCTTGAGTCCACGGGCGACCGGGCGGTGCGCTCGCACGCCGCGCGGGAGGAGGCCCTGTCCGCCCTGGCCGCGCGGGTGGGCGCGGCCGAGCACGCGCGGCTGCGGGAGCTGCATGAGCGCCTCCAGTCACCCGAGCCCCACGTGCGCCACGCGGCGTACGACGCGCTGCCGGCCGCGGTGTCCTCGGCCCTCGACTCGGCCAGCACCGAGGCCCGCGCCACGGCGCGCGAGCGGCTGCATGCCTACGTGGCGCACTCGGTGCGCGTGGAGCGCGCGGCGGTGGACCGGGCGGAAGCCGAGCGCCTGCGCATCGAGCGCGAGAGGCTGCTCGCGGTGAAGGTGCCGGTGGCCGGCGCGGCGGAGGCCGGCGTGCGCGAGCGCCAGCGCATCTTCGAGAGCGAGGACGCCCTGCAACGGCGGCTGGCGGTGCTGGACCGCACCACGCTGCTGAAGGACGCGCTGGCCGCCGCGCCCCGCCGTCCGCCCACGCCCGAGGAGCTTCGCGCGCTGGTGCGGGCCGACCGCACCGAGGCCGCCTTCACGCGCGCCACCGAGGTGCAGGGGGCGCTCAACGACGGCGTGCTCGCGGAGGTGGACCCGGTGGCCTTCCTGGGAGAGGACCACCGGCGCAAGGTGGAGGCGGAGACGGCGTGGGCGGAAGGGGCCCGGCGGGACTCGGGGGCGGGGCGCACGGTGGTGAGCGTGGGCGTGGACTTCCCGGACGTGGGGCGCGCGCGGCCGGTGGTGAGCGTGCGCACGGCGGGCATGGCCGAGGCGCTCGGCGACGCGCGCCTCCACGGCTTCCAGCCGAGCAGCGAGCTGCGCGTGCTGGATGGAGAGCTGTCCCTGGAGCCGCGCTGGGGTGTGCCGCGGGTGGTGGGCTCGCAGATGACGCTCGTGGGCTACCGCACGCTGCTGCGCGAATTGCCGCACCTGCGCCAGTCCACTTGGGACTCGCTGGGCTGGGGCGCGGAGGCCCGCGTGGACTCGAACCCGGTGCGCGCGCTGCCGCACCAGGCGTCGGTCCAGGCGGAGGCGCTGATGGTGCTGGACGAGGGCGAGCGCTTCTCGCGCTTCACGGCGGTGGGCGTGGGAGGCCTCGCGTCGGTGCGCTGGAGCGGGCACGCTCCGCTGACGCCCGCGGCGGGGCCCCGCCTGTCGGTGGCGCACCGCACCGGCCTGCCCGGCTCGGGGGCCAACGCGGTGCGCCTGGAGGCGGCCTATGCCCCCACCTGGCGCGTGGGCGACGAGCATGTCACCCACGAGGCGGGAGCGTCACTCCAGGTGGAGTGGTGGCTGGGGCGCGCGGGCCCCTTCGGAGTGCTGCTCACACCCCGCGCACAGGTCCGCTGGGAGGGTTCGCTCGCACCTCCGCCTCTTCGCGAACCACTGTCCCCGACGACATGGTGGGCTGGGTCGTCGGAACGCCGCCTGGCACTGGGCCTGGAGATGCGCTGACGCCCACGGGCACGCGGCGGAACTCGCCCGAGAAGAGCGGGCGGCTGGCCGCGCCCGCCACCGCGCCGATGAACGTGCCGATGACGTGGAGGGCCACCCAGCCCCGGAAGCCCAGCCCGTAGAAGAGGCGTGACGAGTCGTTCCGGGTGAGGAACATCAGGGCGGTCATGACGGCGGGCACCGCGATGGAGTTCACCACGGCCGCGCCGAGCGCCCGCTTCATGCGGCCCGCGTGGTAGCCGCCGAAGGTGCCTCCCAGCAGCCCGTTGAACAGGGGCAGCCAGAAGGTGGCGAAGCTGGTGATGAACATCGTCAGGACGCTGACGATGAAGATGCGGTTCTTCCTGAAGAAGCCTTCGAAGCCCTCGGGCCTCAGCGTTACGTCCGGGGGCAGGTCCACGTGGACGAACTCCCGGTGTGGCTCGCGCCTGAAGGAGCCTGGCGTCTTGTCCCCAGCAGTGGGGGTATGCGTGTCTTCAACCATGTTTCGAGACTCCCGTGGGGTCGGGGTGGGGAAGCGCGCTGTGCGTCGATGCCCTTGAAGTTGGGCCGGCGGCGGGAACGCGGAAGGGCCGCTGGCCGAATCGAGGGGCGGGCCTCCCTGCGGGCCCCGTGGTGCTCCCTCGGGAATGGCGGACGGGGTGTACGGCTCCGTGCACGCCAGGGAGAAGATGCGCACCAGTCCTGGCGGGCGGACGGACCGTGGCTATGCTGCCGCGCACGGCTGCTTCCCCCCTTCACACGAAAGCACACCCATGAGCCTTCGCCGCACGTTGTTGACCGCCGTCCTGGCTTCGACCGCCCTGCTGTCCGCCTGCTCCCTGAGACCTCACTACCGGGACGTGGTGCAGCCCAACCCCAACGCGAGCGCCGAGGGCCAGACGGTGGCGCTGCGCGTGGTGGACGTGGAGACGAACCAGCCCGTGAAGGGCGCGCGGGTGCTCGCCGGGGAGAACTACCGCACGCGCATGTCCGCCACGAGCGACGCGGACGGGCTCGTGAAGCTCGAGGTGTCCAAGGCGTTGCTGCGTGAGAACCCGCTGGTGGAGGTGGTGCTGCCCTCGGGCGTGCGCGGCTACCGGCTCCAGCTCGTCCCCTCGGGCCAGTCCCCCGCGCCGGAGGCCGCTCCGTCCGAGACGCCCGCCATGCCCGAGGAGGTCCCCGCCACCCGCGACACCCCGGGCGGGCCTCAGCCTGAGTCGGCTCCGGCGTCGTCGGACGCGCCCGACGCCGGGACCTGAGCGAACGCTCCGCCGGGCCTGCCACGGCGCCGACGTCCGTGGGGACCCGGCGCCAGCGCCACCCGCGCGAGTCGGGCCCGCGTCCGCGGACGCCCGGCCCGAAGTGTGGCGCGGGCGTGCGCGGCGCGAACCGCGCGAAGCCTCAGCCGAGCTTCGCGTGGAGGAAGGACACGGTGCGCTGCCACGCCTTCTCGGCATTGTCGCGCGAGTAGACCTCCGGCCGCGTGTCGTTGAAGAAGGCGTGGCCGGCGTCGTAGCGGTGGATTTCCGCCGGCACGTTGGCGCTCTTCAGCTTCTTCTCCAGCGTGTCCACGCGGTCCGGCGTGCACCAGTCATCCTGCTGGGCGAAGTGGCCGAGCACCGGGCAGCGGATGCGCGTGACGTCCACGCCGCTCTCCGGAGGGATGCCGTAGAAGGGCACCGCCGCGTCGAGCTGCGGGTCATTGGCCGCCGCCAGCAGCGTCAGCGCGCCGCCCATGCAGAAGCCCATGATGGCCACCTTCGTGCCCGGAGCCCGCTCGCGCAGCGCCTCGGTGGCGGCGCGCAGGTCCGCCGCGGCCTTGCCCCAGTCCATCGCGCCCAGCAGCTGCTCGGCCTCCTTCGCGTCCTTCGTCACGCGGCCGCCGTAGAGGTCCGTCGCGAAGACGGTGAAGCCCTCGCGCGCCAGCCGGTCCGCGATGCCACGGATGTGGTCATTGAGTCCCCACCACTCGTGGATGAGCACCACCGCGCCGCGCGCCGTGCCGCCCGGGGCCTCACTGAGATGGCCCGCCAGCGCCTGGCCCTGCTTGCCGGTCAGCTTCGTCTGTCCCGCCATGTGTGCAACCCCTTCGGAGAAAGAGAGGGGGCGCAGCTTAGACGCGCGCTCCAGCGCGGTGGCGGGGGAATGGCGCGCTCAGGTGAACCAGCGCACGAGCCGCTTGCCCTGCATCTTCCGGTACGCCTCCAGCCGGCGGCGGAAGTCCTCGCTCACCTGCGTGAAACGCACGCCGTAGCGGCCCCGCACCCGCTCTCCCGCCGCCCGCTGCGTCCACACGATTTCACCCTGGAACGGCAGCTCCTCTCCGCCCACCGCGATGGAGCCCTCCACCGCCGTTCCCGGCTTCAGCGGCTGCAGCATGTCCGCGCAGAAGCCTCCCTCGGACACGTCGTGCGTGTAGACAGGCAGCATCCCGCGCAGCCGGATGGTGAGCCGGTGCGCGAACCGAGGCAGGGCGCGTGGCAGGAGCATGTCCGTGATTCTGCCATTTTCCAGGAGTGATGGAAAAAAGGGCGGCCAGGCAGGCAGGCGGAGACGCTGCCTGGGGGCTACAACTCCACGGAAGGACTGAGAAATCTCCCAGGGTGGAGGCAGGTATGTCGAAGGCGTTCACGAAGGAGGACTCGGGCGCGGAGGACGCACTCCCCGTCCGGCCGCGTCCGGCGTCGGGAGAGAAGCGCTACATCACTCCGGAGGGCTACCGGGCGCTGCAGGAGGAGCTGCTGGCCGCGCAGGGGCCTGACACCGGCGCGGAGGGGCTGACGCCGCTGGAGGCCGGGGTGCGCCGCAAGGAGCGCGAGCGGCGGGCACAGCAGCTGGCGGCGGTGCTGGAGGAGGTCCGGGTGGTGGAGCCGGAAGAGGCCCAGGCCGGGCGCGTCTTCTTCGGCGCGTGGGTGGAAGTGGAGGACGAGGACGGGGGCCGGGCGCGCTACCGCATCGTCGGGCCGGACGAGGCGGACGTGAAGGCGGGGCGGCTGAGCGTGGAGTCCCCGCTGGCGCGGGCGCTGCTGGGCAAGGAGGTGGGTGAGTCCGTGCTGGTGGAGCGGCCCCGTGGCGCGGTGGAGTACACGGTGACTCGGGTGGACTACGCGCCGCACTGAGGCACCGTGCGCGGGCACACAAAAGAGGGCCGCCGGGCGGGCGCGCGGTTAACGTGCGCCCGTCTCTCCTCTCTGTGGAGCATCGAACATGAGAAGTCTCCTGGCCGTGCTGGTGGCGGTTCCCTCGGTGGCGCTGGCGCAGCTTCCGGACCCCGCGAAGGCGTCCGTGACGAGCAGCCCCGTCGCCGGCAACGTGCACATGCTGGTGGGGGCGGGCGGCAACATCGGCGTGTCGGTGGGGCCGGACGGCCTGCTCATCGTCGATGACCAGTTCGAGGTGCTGGCGCCGAAGATCAACAAGGCCTCTTGGACAAGCTGAGCAAGGCGAAGATCTCCTACGTGCTGAACACGCACTGGCACTTCGACCACACCGGCGGCAACGGCGTGTTCGGGCGCGAGGGCCGCATCGTGGCGCACCGCGAGGTGCGCACGCGGCTGGTGGCCGGCGCGGACATGGGCGAGTTCGGTGTGATTCCTCCCGCGAAGAAGGAGGCGCTGCCCGTCATCACCTACGACACGGGCATGTCCCTCTACTTCAACGGCGAGGAGATTCGCCTGACGCACCTGCCCGCGGGCCACACCGACGGCGACACGCTGGTGCACTTCGTGGGCTCCAACGTGCTGCACATGGGCGACCAGTTCTTCGTGGGCGGTTTCCCCTTCATCGACCTGAAGAGCGGCGGCTCCGTGGAGGGCTACCTGCGCAACGCGGAGACGGTGCTGAAGATGCTGCCGCAGGGCGCGAAGGTCATCCCGGGCCACGGGCCGCTGGCGGGGCGCGAGGAGCTGGAGGCCTTCGTGGCCATGCTGCGTGACTCCGTGTCGCTGGTGCGTACGAAGCGCGAGGCCGGCAAGACGCTGGAGCAGATCAAGGCCGAGGGCATGCCGGAGAAGTACAAGCCGCTGGGCACCGGCTACATCAACGAGGCCACCTGGCTGGAGACGGTGTTCACCAGCCTGGAGCAGAGCGCCAACGCGGCGAAGGCGAAGCCGGCGGGCAAGTAGTCGGCAGGTGAGTCCCCGGGGCCCGGCCGTGACACGGCGGGCCCCGCGGGCCGCCACGCTCACTTCCGCGTGGCGATGACGGTGCTGAGCGGCGTGAAGGGCTCCGGGAGGATGCCGTCGCGCACCTCGACGCTGAAGCCCTCCGCTTCGAGCAGCGCGCGGGCGCGAGGCACCAGGAACGTCAGGTAGTACATGACGAACGGCGGCTTCCAGAGGGCGTTGCGCACGCGCATGGCGGCGTTGAAGCCCTTGGCCAGCCAGAAGCCCGGGTGCAGCTTCGACGGCGGGTGGGACGTGACGAAGACGAAGCGGCCGCCGGGGCGCAGCGCGCGGGCGATGCCGCGCACGAGCCGGGGCTCGTCCTGTTCGAGGATGTGACCGAAGGCGCCGAAGCTGGTGACGAGGTCGAACTCGCCGTTGAAGGGAAGGTCCAGCGCGTCGCCGCGGATGAACTCGAGGCGCGCGGAGCCGGGTGCGTTGGAGAGCCGGCGCGCGGCCTCGTCGAGCATGCCCTGGCTGAGGTCGAAGCCGGCGACGCGCTCGCGGGCCAGTGGCCGGAGGAAGCGCATGGCGGCGCCGGTGCCACAGCACACGTCGAGCGCGCTGCCGACGGAGCCGGGAGGCCCGGCCTGTTCGATGGCGGCCTTGAGCACCGGGTCCGGCGTGCGGAAGGGCGTGTAGTCGAACTTGGGCGCGAGCAGGTCATACCCGTGCTCGACGGAGGAGAGGGCCTGGACGGCCAGCTCCCGGAGGGTGGGGCCCTGACGGTGGAACATGGTGTCTTCCATGTACCGCATCCCCGGCGCGAGCAGGTGGCGTGGAGGGACGGAATGCCGAGCAGTGGAAGTTGGGGCCGGGCGGTGGGCCGGAGGGCTGGGGAGGGTGGACTAGGCTGGCCGCCCCATGCGCCATGCCGCCGCTGTCGTCTTCCTGGCGGTCTTTTGTGGGGCCTGTCGTGACGACCGGCTCGTCCCGTCGCTGCCGCCGGGTTTCCACGTGGACACGTACGCCCAGCGCTCGGCGTCGGCGGTGGACGTGCTGTGGGTGGTGGACGATTCGGGCTCCATGGCGCCGCGTCAGGAGGCGCTCGCGCGCAACTTCCAGGCTTTCATCTCGCTGTTCCGCGAGGGGCGCATCGACTTCCGGATGGGCGTGGCGACGACGGACATCTTCACGCGCCCGGGGGAGCTGGTGGGCGAGCCACGAGTCCTGACGCCCGACACGCCGGACCTGGAGCGCGCGTTCGCGGGCAGTGTGAGGGTGGGCACGCAGGGCAGCGCGTACGAGGCGGGGCTGGAGGCGGCGAGCCGGGTGCTGGAGCGACAGCGGCGGGAGAACGCGCCGGTGCTGGAGGCGCGCGCGGCGTGTGAGGCGGGCTGTGCGTCCGAGGCGTGCCGACGGGCGTGTGTGGCCGGGCATCCGGTGGCCTTCCTGCGTCCGGAGGCGTGGCTGTACCTGGCCTTCGTGACGGACGAGGACGACCGCTCGCCGTACGACGTGCGCACGTACTGGCGCGCGTTCGAGCAGGTGAAGGGAATCGGGAATGACGGGACGGTGGTGGCGTCGGCCATCATCGGGGATGTGCCGGCGAACGGGTGTGGCGCGGAGCCCGGGGCGCGGTACGCGGAGCTGGTGACGCTCACCGGCGGGGAACTCGGGAGCATCTGCGACGCGGACTTCGCGGACGCGCTGCGCACGCTGGCGACGAGCGCGGTGGGATTGCGGAGGACGTTCGCGCTGGAGCGGACACCCCGGGTGGAGTCTCTGCGGGTGCGCGTGAGACATCCCTGCGGTGTGGCGGCGGAGTCGCTGCGAGGCTGTGAGACCGTGGACCGCGAGGCGTGCAAGGGCCAGCCGGCGGAGGCGCTGGAAGTGGTGTGCACGCCGGAGAGGGGAGGGGCGGACGGGTGGACGTACGAGCCGGAGCGGCGCGGGGTCTTCTTCGCGGGAGACTCCGTGCCCGGGCCCGGCTCGCGGGTGGAATTGGAGTACGTGGAGGAGGGCGCGCCGTGAGCCGTCGCGCTTCGTCTGGCTTCACGGCGGAAGACGCCCTGCACGGTGGAGCGCCACCTGCTGACGGAGTGGGCCTGGCCGTGAGGAGCCGGGGTTCGCCCTCACTTCTCCATCTTGTGCTCCTCTGCCTCTTCTGTGCTGCTTGTGGCGGCGACGGGCCCGCGCGCCCGGTGCAGCCTCGCTGGGTCGCACCGGAGCCGACGCTCGACTTCGGGCCGGTGCCCGCGCTCAACGAGCGCACGGTGTCGCTGCCGCTGGTGAACGCGGGGCGTGCGCCGCTGCGGGTGCTCGGAGTCGCCGTGCGCGGAACGGAATCTCCATTCCGCGTGGTCTCCGCGCCGGAGGAGGTCGCGGCGCAGAGCGAAGCGCCCGTGAGGCTCGCCTTCGTGCCACCGCGAGAGGCGACCTACTCGGCGACGCTGGAGCTGCGCACGGACGACCCGGAGCAGGGCACGGCGGAAGTCTCCCTTCGAGGTGAGGGACGCATGTCGGCGGTCATCGAGCTGGAACCCGAGCAGCTCGACTTCGGCCGGGTGGCGGAAGGGACCGCCGCGGTGCGGACCGTCACCGTGCGCTCACGGGGCAGTGCGCCACTGGTGCTGGAGGAACTCACCCTGTCGAGCGAAATGCCCGCCGCCTTCGAGCTGGTGGGCTCCACGAGGACCCCCGCCGTGCTGGACGTGGGACGCGAGGCCCAGCTCACGGTGCGCTACTCGCCCATCACGGGAGCCCCAGCCGAGAACACAACCGGCACTCTGCATCTGCGAACCACGGACCCGGCCCACCGTGAGGCCACGGTGGGCCTGCGCGGAGGCGTGAACCGCGCGCCCAGGCCTTCGGTGACGTCACCTGGAACGAGCGTTCCGGGAGCCGAGGTGCTGCTCGACGGAGTCGGCTCGGTGGACGCGGACGGAGACACGCCGCTCACGTATCAGTGGACGCTGCGCGAGCGGCCCGTGGGAGCACAGGCGATTCTTGCTCAGCCTGGAGCATCGAGCACGGTGCTGCGCCTGGACCCGGTGGTGCCGGGTGCGTACGAAGTGGAACTGCACGTGACGGACGCGGCGGGAGCAAGGAGTCTCCAGCCCGCTCGGGCGCGAGTGGTGGCGGTTCCCGCGCAGCACCTGTTGGTGGAGGTGGCGTGGAACAACGCGGTGACGGACCTGGACCTGCACGTGCTGCGCGGCACGGACGTGGTGCCGGGCTCCATGCCGGATGACTGCCACTACGCGAACCCACGTCCGGACTGGGGAGCGCCCGGCCCGGCGGAGGACCCGGAGTTGCTGCGCGACCGGCTCACGGGCTACGGGCCGGAGGTGTTCGGCTACGAGCACCCCGCGCCGGGTACGTATCGCGTGGCGGTGGTGCTGGCCCGGGAGAACGGGGCGGTGGACCCGCGCAGCGAGGCTACGGTGCGCGTGTACGACCGGGGCGTGCTGAAGGGCGAGTACCGCCGCACGCTGGCGAAGCAGGGCGATGTGTGGACGGTGGCGGACGTGCAGTGGCCATCGGGCATCGTCACGGAGGTGCCGTGATGGAGCGACTGCCCGGAAACCTGTTCGTCCTGCTCGCGGCGCTCCTCATCGCCGCCTGTTCATCGGAGCCGACGAAACCGTCACCGGGTACGCCTCCCGGCGCGACCACGTGCGAGCGCCGGGAGGACTGCGAGGGAGGCCGGGTCTGCGGCGCGGAGGGCGTCTGCGTCCCTTGCGAGTCGAGCGGCCAGTGCCGCCTCAAGGAACACTGCGACGCGGAATCGCGCGTCTGTGTCCCACGCGAGGGCTGGGGCACCGACTGCACGGCCAACACGGACTGCGCGCTGGGGATGTGGTGCCGCCAGGGACTCTGTCGTTCCCGGTCGGAAGTCCTCCTCTGCCCATCAGGAGCCCACGGCGAATGTCCCTCCGGCCATCGCTGCAACGGAGCAACGCTCGTTTGCGAGGAGGACCTCGGCTGCGCGGATGACGCCGACTGTGGCGCGGAAGAGCGCTGCAACACCGGCCTGCAATCCTGCGTGCCCCGCTGCACCGAGGCGACGGCCTCCCAGGTCTGTGCGTCCGGAGAGCGCTGCGAGGAAGGCCGCTGCGTCCAGTGCGAGGCGGATGCGGAGTGCGGCCCCGGGCTCCTCTGTGATGCGGCGGGGCGCTGTGTGGCGACCCCGCGCTGCTACTCGGACCGGGACTGCACGGTGCCGCTGCTGTGCCATGTACCGAGCGGAGCGTGCCTGCCGCGACCGCCACCCTGTACCTCGGACGATGGCTGCGCGGCGGACCGGCGCTGCGACATGGGCACCGGAACCTGCGTGCCGAGAGCTTGCCAGCCGGACGCACTGGAGCCCAACGACACACCGCCCACTGCACACACAGTGAGCACGAGCCGCCATCCGGGACTCACCCTCTGTCCGGGCGACGCGGACCACTTCTCCATCGCATTGGAGCGTGGCGACCAGCTTGGGGTGAGCGTGGAAGCGGACGCGTTCGCGGAGCCCGCGTTCTCCACCACCGTGCGGGATGCGAGCGGCACGGTGCTCGCGTCGGGCCGCTTCCGGGTCACCCACGTCGCGACGGTGACCGGCACCTATACGGTGCGCATCTCCTCGCAAGGAAGCGAGTCCCGCTCCTACGACGTGGGCTTCTTCCTCTCACGGGGACCTCCACGAAACGAAGACGCCGCGCTGGAGCCGAACCGGGGCGCCATCGCGGGAGGCACCCGGGTGACGATACGAGGCACGGGCTTCGTCGAAGGCACCACCGTCACCTTCGGAGGCCATCTCGCGACGGACGTGCAGGTGCACGACGGCCACACGCTGACCTGCCGCGCGCCCGCCTCGAACACGGAAGGCCCGGTCGAAGTGGTCCTCACGCGTGGAGCCACTCCCACGACGCTCCCCGAGTCCTTCACGTACTTCGACCCGCGAGGCCCGGGAGGGCTCTCGGGGGGACCGCTCACGGGGACGCTGAACGTCACGGTGCTCGACACCTCGTCCGGCGCGTACGGGAGGCCCCTGGCGGGTGCGCGGGTGCTGCTCGGCACGGACCCGGCGACGCCGCTCCAGGGGCTCACGGATGCGCGAGGGCAGCTCACGCTCTCGGATGCACGGATGGTGGGAGCGCAGGTGGCCACGGTCTTCAAGCCGTCCTACGACGTGGTGACGGTGGCGGGCATCCGCGCGGAGAACCTGACGGTGTTCCTGCGCGGGCTCGGCGGCAATGGCGACCCGGGCAACCCGCCCGAGCCTCCCCGCGCCGTCATCTCCGGCCGGGTGCGAGGCTTCAAGCCGCCGCGTCCCCTCGGCCCGGGTGAAGTCCTCGAGGCGCGCGTCTTCGTCGCCTGGCCGAGCCCGGCCTCGGGCCCTCCCTTCGCGGGACCCGGCGACCGGCGCGCGGACACGTGGCGGGTGCGCGAAGAGGGCGGCACGTACCGCGTCCACGCTCAGCCCGGAGTCCGCGCCGTGTACACGGTGCTGGGCGTGCTGAAGGACGAAACGGACTTCGAGCCCTACCTCCTGGGCTTCCGCCGTGGCATCGCGGCTTCCGCCACGCGCGTCACGGAGGGGCAGGACGTGGTGCTCGACATGCACCTCGACGTCACCGCGCCGCTCACCGTGGACGGCCCCCTCTCCGTGGCGGGGCAGCCCGCGTCGCATCAGGTGTACGCCTGGCTGGACCTGGGCGCGGAGGGGCTGGTGCCACATCCGCACAACTGGGGCACGGGCACGCGCTTCTTCTCCACCGTCAGCGGCCCGGGCCCGACGCTCGACTTCCCCGGCCTGCCCCGGGTGGACGGCGCGCACCTCCTCTTCCTCGACCTGCTGCGAGGCACCACCACGTATCGGCAGAGCCTGCGCTACCACCGCCAGCCCGGAGACCTCGGAGCGGGCCTGACGCTCGGGCCCCTGCTGCCGCTTCCCGTCTTCACCGAGCCCGCCTCGGGGGACCGCTTCGCCGGAGCGGTGGCCTGGAGCGCGGGAGCCTCCACGGCCGTGCCCGACGTGCGGCAGCTCACGCTCACGGCGCTCGGAGAAGCCCCGGGCATCCGCTGGACGGCCATCCTTCCCGGGGACGAGACGCGGGTGACGCTGCCCGCTCCCGCGCTGGAGGTGCTGCGCGCGGGACTGCCCGAGGGCACGCGCCTGCGGGCCGACCTCTCCACGGCGCGGGTGCCTCGCTTCGACTTCGCGCAGTGGACGTACGACACGCTGTCGCCCGCGGCGTGGACGGCCTACGTGCTGGGCCGCTCGGAGGTCTTCGACCCGTGAACCGCCACCGCCGCCGCGCATGGCTCCTGGCCCTGCTGCTGCTCGCCCTCACGGCCTGCCGGGAAGAACCACCCACGGGGACCACGGCCTGCCGCGCCGACGCGGACTGTGGCTCGCCGGCGGAGGCGTACCGCTGCGACCTGGAGACCCACGCCTGCCGCTGCCGCACGGACACGGCCTGTGGGCCGACCGAGCTGTGCAACGCCGCGGGCTTCTGCCAGGACCGCGCGGGCTGCGAGTCGAACGCGGACTGCGGTGACACCTCGCTCTTCTGCGACACGAGCACCGGCACCTGCCTGACGCGGGGCCGCTGCACCTCGGACCTGCACTGTCCGCTCGGTGAGGTGTGCGACGTCTCGCGCACCACCTGCGTGTCCGGCTGCCGGAGTGAAGGCGACTGTCCGGGCACAGCGTGCCGCTGCGGAGACGCGCCCTGTCTCTGTGACGCCACCACCCCGGAAGGCCGCGCCGCCTGCGCCCTGGGTGTCTGTGACGCATCCTTCTGCGCGGACGACCAGGACTGCGCCTTCGGACAGCGCTGCGGCGCTCCCACCTCGGCGTGCTACAGCGACTTCGATCCGGTGCGTCGTCCCTACTGCGCGAGCTGCACGTACGGCGGAGGCCTCCAGGTCTGCGGGCGCGGAGCGAACTTCTGCCTGCGAGAGAGCGCGAGCCCGGGCAGCGCGTACTGCGGCGTGGACTGCTCCGAGGGCCAGGGTTGCCCCAATGGCTACCAGTGCGAGGACGTGGTGGTGTCAGCGAGCCGCGCGCGCTGCCGCTCGGATGCGGAGTGCGCGCCGGTGCCCTCGCTGTCGTGCCGTGACGACGCGGACTGCGGAAGCGGAGGTCGCTGCGTGAAGGAGCCGGGACAGACGTCCGGTGCATGCGCGGGCCGCTGCGCGCTGGAAGAGGGCGACGTGGAGGGCTTCTGCACCTGTCAGCAGGACGCGGACTGCGTGCGGGATGCGTGTAGCCAGGGCGCGTGCACGGTGAGTCGCCGCGCCTGTGTGTCGGACGCGGACTGCGGGCCCATCCGCTGTGTGGACTCCGGCGGGGTGCGTGGCTGCCTCGTGGGACGCAATTGCGCCCCCTCGGAGGGGCTGACCTGCGCGGAAGTCCTACCCCGCTAAACCCTCGGGCCGCCGGGCCTTTTCCCAGACAGGAGTGGATGTCCCACCTGGCGCGGAAGGGCCAGGCCCCGTGCATTGAATGTTCGAAAGGGGGCCCCGTCAGAAGGTACAAGCAGGACGACGGAGGTTGAACGACATGGCTCTCAAGACGGGTATCGCGTCCCTGGTTATCGGCTCCCTTCTCTTCTCCACGGCGGCTCTGGCGGATGACAACAAGAGCGTGCGTGATTGGGCGGGCCAGGAGGCCGAGCGCCGGGTGAACGGCGGCAACTCCCGGGATGACCGCCGCGACGACCGCCGTGATGACCGCCGCGACCACCGTGATGACCGCCGGGGTGGGGGCCACGTCGGCCACGTCGAGGTCCACGTGCACGGCGACTCCTGCCGCCACGGCCCGGCGCCGCTGCCTCCTCCGCGGGCCCGCGGCCGCTACGAGCTGCAGACGGTGAACCGCTTCGTCGAGGGCCGTCACGAGCGCGTGTGGGTCCCCGAGGTCTGCGAGGAGCGTCATCGCCGGCGCTCGCGCGTGACGAAGTGCACGGGCGGCTTCTACGAGCAGCGCTGGGTGCCCGGCCACTACGAGCAGGTGCAGG
Source organism: Pyxidicoccus fallax (assembly GCF_012933655.1). Classification (GTDB taxonomy): domain Bacteria; phylum Myxococcota; class Myxococcia; order Myxococcales; family Myxococcaceae; genus Myxococcus; species Myxococcus fallax. The sequence continues at coordinate 17,548 of NZ_JABBJJ010000169.1, forward strand.
AGTGGGTCTGGGTGTCCCACGGAAACGACGGCGGTTGGCGCGGTAACCGCGCGCACCCGGCCAGCTACTACCCGTAGCGAAGACGGTGTCCTGAATCGGGGGAAGTACCTGACGTGGTAGGGGGCAGTACCGAGATTCGCGGGGCGCACCGGACGATGGGGGTCGTCCGGTGCGCCCTTCGCCTTTTCAGGTCCCCGGTGTCTTTCCCCTCGGGGCCTGTTAGTGAATGCGCCTCATGGGGACCGCATTCATCACCGGGGCCGGCATCCGCATTGGAAGCGCGGTGGCCCGGGCTCTGGGTCGCGCCGGCTATGACCTGGCGCTCCACGCGAACCGCTCGGTCGATTCGCTCGAGGCGCTGGCCGAGGAGCTGCGGGCGCTCGGCCGCCGCGTCACCCTCCACGCCGCCGACCTGAGCCAGCCCGACGCGGTGGACGCGCTGGGCGCCCAGGTGCGCGAGGCCTGGCCCGCGCTGGACGTGGTGGTCCACAACGCGGGCCTGTACGAGCGCGTGGACTTCGCCGCCATCTCCCGGGAGCGCTACCGCACCATGATGGCGGTGAACCTGGACGCGCCCTTCTTCCTCACCCAGGCACTGCTGCCGGCGCTGCGCGCGGGGAAGGACCCGCTGGTGGTGCACCTCACCGACATCGGCGGTGAGCGGCCGGTGAGCCACTACGCGCACTATTCGGTGAGCAAGGCGGGCCTCATCATGCTCACCCGCGCGCTGGCGGTGGAGCTGGCCCCGCATGTGCGGGTCAACGCCATCTCGCCGGGCACGGTGGCCTTCCCCGAGAACTTCGACGCGGAGGCCCGCGACGCGGTGCTGAGGCGGATTCCCATGGGCCGCGAGGGCAGCGTGGAAGACATCGCCCGCACCGTCGTGTTCCTCGCCCGGGACGCGCCGTACATCACCGGCCAGGTCATCGCGGTGGATGGCGGCAGGAGCGCACAGCTATGAACGGAGAACACCCCTTCCATCCACCCGTCGTCACCACGCCCCAGGGCCAGCCGCTGGACGTCATCGAGCTGCGGGGCCTCACGGTGGACTGCATCGTGGGGGTCTTCAACCGCGAGCGCCTCGCGGCCCAGCCGCTGCGGCTGGACCTGGCCCTCTTCCTGGACACGCGCGACGCCGCGGCGGGCGGGAAGCTGGCGAACACGGTGAACTACGGCCGGCTCGCGGGCGAGCTGCGCTTCCTCCTGGAGTCGTGTCGCTTCGAGCTGCTGGAATCCGCGGTGGAGGCGGTGTGCCGCTACGTGCTCGCGCCGGCCACCGACGACGTGCCGCGCGCGCGGGTGCACGCGGCCACGGTGCGCGTCACCAAGCCCCAGGCGCTGGGCGGGCTCGCGGTGCCGTCGCTCCAGATTCACCGCACCGCCGAGGAAATGCGGTACGCGCGCGAGGACAAGCCCTTCGGCCGCGTGGACATCATCCACGAGGGCGCGGGCTATGGCGTCTACCGGCTGCGGGTGAAGCCGGGCGGCACCATTCCCACGCACATCCACCAGCAGATGGAGGAGAGCGAGCTGGTGCTCGGCTCCGGGATGCTCCTGCAGGGGCGGCCGGTGGAGCGGGGCATGGCCTTCCACTGGCCGCGCGACTTCCCGCACCGCTACGACAACCCCACGGCCACGGAGCAGACGGTGCTGTGCGTGGACCGGCCGCGCTTCATCGTCTCGGACGAGGTGGAGACGGATGCGCCCCCGGAGGGACTCGCTCCCGTCACGGGCATCTCCTACTACCCGCATGATGCGCCCGTGGCTCCGGGCTCGCCCGCGGAGAAGAGCCCTTGAGCGCGGCGGCCGGGGCGTGCCCGTGTGAGGGCGGACAGGGATGAGCGCGACGGGAACGCGGAAGGTGCTCGTCACCGGCGGTGGCACCGGCATCGGTCGCGCGGTGGCCGAGACGCTGCTGCGCGCGGGCGGTCAGGTGGTGGTGACGGGCCGGCGCGCGGACGTGCTGGAGGCCCTGGCGCGTGACTGGCCGGGCAAGGCCTTCGCGCTGCCGTGTGACCTCGCGTCGCCGGAAGCCCGCGAGGGGCTGCTGCGCCGCGCCGCCGGGCTGCTCGGGGGACTGGACGGCTTCGTCCACAGCGCGGGGCAGGTGGTGCACCAGCCGCCGGGCCACATCGGCGAGGACGCCCTGCGCGCGCAGCTGGAGATCAACCTCGTCGCGCCGCTGCGGCTGGGTGAGCAGGCCTTGGAGGTCCTCGAGCCGGGTGGGGCCCAGGTCTTCGTGGCGTCCACGCTGGCCACGCGGCCCATCGTCACCAGTGCGGTGTACAGCGCGGCGAAGGCGGGGCTGCTCCAGGTGATGAAGGTGCTGGCACTTGCCGGGGCCGCGCGCGGCGTGCGGGCGAGCGCGGTGCTGCCGGGCGTGGTGGAGACGGACATGGTCCGCGAGGTGCGACTGTCCCCCGGCGAGGGCCCGCTCCCGGAGCCCGAGTACGCCCGTCGCCAGGAGGCCCAGCTCGCGGGTCTGCGCGCGTTGCATCCACTCGGCCGTCTGGGCCGGCCCGAGGACGTGGGCGAGGCGGTGCGCTACCTCCTCGCTGCTTCCTGGCTGACCGGGACGGAGCTGGTGCTCGACGGAGGACTGCTGCTCCGCGAGTGAGGCGGAGTCTCACGGCACCAGGCGTTGGAGGAAGACGTCGCTGTCGCTCGCGGTGAGCTTCTTCCCGCCGAAGGAGCGGGTGCCGAGGAACATGCCCGCGCCCACCACGTCTCCATCCGGAAGGAAGGCGACGTCCCTCAACAGCGGGGTCGCCGAGCACGGAGTGGTGACGTAGAGGTTCTGCCACAGCACCTCTCCGCCCGAGCTCAGGGTCGCCAGCTCCGAGCCGCACCCGTGCCGCCACACCACCGCCGCGCCGCCCGTCGCGTCCACCGCGAGGCGGGCTCCCTCCGAGCCGCTCTTCGTCTGACTGTCGAGCGTCCGCGCCCAGAGTGGCTCTCCGTAGCCGTCCACCGCCAGGGCGTAGGCGGTGCGGTGGCAGCTGCGTTGGGTGCAGGGGGACTGCAGCGTGTCCCGGCCCCACTGGAAGGTGCCGGAGAAGTCCCCCGTGAAGAGGAAGCTCCCGTCCGGGCGCAAGGCCACGTCGGTGAAGCTCGGCCCCTCGGGGGCCAGTTCCTGCTCCCAGCGCACGTCTCCGTCGGGAGACAGCCGGGCGATGAAGCCGCGGATTTCGAAGGGGCCCAGGTGCTTGTTGCCCGCCATCACCAGCCCGCCTTCCGGGTCCAGCGCGACGACGGACGCCGAGGCCATGGCCGGCACCTCGCGGGACCAGCGCCGCGCGCCCTCGGCGTCGTAGCGCTCCACCACCATCCCCTGCGCCAGCACCAGCTCGCCGTCGCCGTCCGGGAGCAGCGCCCGCACCGGGCCCACGGCCCGGGCCCAGCGCGGAGTGCCGTCCGGGTCCAGCTTCGCCACGAAGCTGCTGTCGGTGATGACCGTCTCTCCCAGCCGCAGCCGTCCCTCCACCTTGCCGGCCAGGAAGATGTCGCCCGTCCTGGAGACGGCGAGCAGCGGTGAGCGCACGTCCGCGGCCCCGCCCTCGCGTGGCTCGGGCGTGAAGCTCCGGCTCCAGAGCTGCTGCCCGCCGCCGTCATGCCGGGAGACGGTGAGCGTCGTGCCGTGGGAGTCCGCGGACGTGCCCTGGGCTTCCGCGGGCTCGCTCGTTCCGAGGACGACGATGCCGCCCTCGCCGTCCGTGGCGACGGCCGTGGCGTCCTGGCGTCCGGCCGTGGCCGTGTGGGCCGTCCAGCGCGCGTCTCCGGGAAGCGTCTCGGGCAGCTCGGGGGCTTCGGGAAGAGGCGCCGGTTCTTCCACCTCACCTCCGGGCTTCGCCGGGGGATTCACCTTCTCGCTGTCACAACCCGTCCCGAGCGCCGCGCAGATGCCCAGCGCCAGCCCCACGGTGCCTGTCCGCCAACGCCCCATGTCCGTTCCCACTCCCGCCCTCGGACTCCGGCCGGATGGCAAGCTGTGCGCGGCTGCCCGTTGAGGCAAGAGCGGCGTCCACCACCGGACGCTGGAGCTGGCTCAGGACGCGTGGGGTGTCGCGGCGGTGACACCGGTCAGCTCGCACCACCGGGCCACGGTGAGGTCCGCGTAGTGCCCGCGCTCCAGCCCATACGCGCCCAGCGAGAAGCCGTCATTCCACTCCACCAGCGCGGTCTCCCCGGTGGCGAGCACGCCGAAGTCCACGCCATACCCGGCGGTGGCCTCGCCGGAGGACTCCAGGAGGCGCACGGCCTCGCCCACCGTGTCCTCATGCACGCGGACGCTCGCGTCGCCCGCGTAGTGGCGGATGCCCACGATGGTGCCCCGCACGACGAACACCCGGTACTCGCTGAGCCACCGCACCGCCTCCGAGCAGATGAGCTGCGTGTTCATCGACGCCCGCTCCAGGAGGAGCAGGTCGTCCGCGGTGCGGAAGACATGGCCGGTGAAGCGCTTGCGGCGGCCCACGGGCTTGGCGAAGACGGGCGGGCTCGACAGCTCCAGGAGGGACTCCGTGAGCCGGCGCACGGTGCTGGTCCACATGCGCCGGTGGAGGAAGGGCTCCAGGCACCGGGGGTAGTCATTCGTCGGGGGCGGCTCGATGCCGAGCTGCTTCAGCGCGCCGAGCACCGTGGGCACGTAGCCCGCGACGAGCGTGTCGCGCGCGAGCGGGAGCTGGCGCCGCTCCAGCCGCTTCGCGGTGAACAGCTCCGTGGGGACGTCGCGCTCGTCCAGCGCGTCGCGCAGGTCGCGCATCTCGGGCTCCATCCGCCCGTGGCCCTCCTCCTGGATGAACGCGCGCCGGAGCATCCGGGCCACCCCTTTCCGCGCGAGTATACGGTGCGCCCGGCTACCGGCCGGAGGCGGCGGTCTCTCGTGTCGCCCGCAAGTCAGCGGCGCCCAGGTACTCCCGCTCGTGGATGGCGCGGACCCTCTCCAGGATGGAGCGCCCGTGCTCGCGGAACCGGAGCTCCTTCGGTGCGCCCTTCGAGACGTAGGCGCCCGGCGGCAGGCCGTGCGCACCCACCGCCGCCTCATACAGCAGCGACGCGCCATGGCTCGGGGGCGGGAAGAACCACCGCATGAGGAACTCGACGGGCAGGGGAAGCCCCGAGTCCTTCCCGCGCCGCAAGGTGTTGTTGCCGCCCGGGTCCACGCTCAGGAGCCGGATTCCCTCGGCGGCGAGACGGGGACCGAGCTCCCGGGTCCACAAGGTCAGCGCCAGCTTGGTGGTCGCATAGGGGCCGGTGAGCTTCTTGAACGTCGCGGGGCGCTCCAGCGTGTCGGGCTCGAACCGCCGGACGAACCGGAAGGCTTCGGACGAGGTGTGGACCACTGTCTTCAGCGTCCCCCGCAGCAGCAGCGCCTTCAGCTCCATGAGGAGGATGTAGGGGACGACCGTCTGCAGCTCGAAGTGCAGCTCGCGCCCCTGCGGAGAGAAGGTCAGCTCCGGGAAGGTGCCGCCCGCGTTGTTGAACAGCACGTCCACCTTCTCCTCCGCCGCCTGGAGCTGGGCCACGGCCTGTCTCACCGAGCCGAAGTCGGCCAGATCCGCCCTGTAGACGCGCAGCTGCCCGCGCCTCTGGGCCTCCTGGAGCCGCGAGTCGTCCTGGGGGAACCCCGAGCGGTTCAGCGCGATGACCTGCCAGCCCTCGGAGAGCAGCCTGCGCGTCAGCTCCAGCCCGATGCCGGAGCTCGCGCCCGTGACGAGGGCGGTCCGGTCCTGTTCCACGGCCTTCATGGTGACTCCTCCCCGGGCCTGCCCGCCCGGCGGTCTCGAAAGCGGATGGGTTATCCGTTTGGAGGCGATATAGAGACCGGTAAGTGGATACGCAATCCGTTTTGGAGGCTTGTTAGATTGGGGGGATGAAGAAGAAGGAGGCCCCGCCGGAGGATGGTGAGCTGCGTGCGGATGCCGCGCGCAACCGCGAGCGCGTGCTGGCGGTGGCTCGCAAGCTCCTGGCGCGAGGGGACTCCTCGCTGCCGATGAACCAGATTGCCCGCGCGGCCGGGGTGGGCGTGGGGACGGTGTACCGGCACTTCCCCACCCGGCAGGACCTGCTGGAGGCGCTGGTGAACGAGCACCTCGAGGCCCTGCTCACCACCGCGCGCCAGGCCGAGGAGGCCGACGAGCCGAGGCTCGGCCTCCAGCGCTTCCTGCGCGCCGTGCTGGAGTTGATGCTGGCCGACATCGGCCTCGCGGAAGTCCTCAATGCGCCTCGGGACGCGCACCCCCGGACGTCGAAGCTGAAGGCCGAGCTGGGCGCGGCGACCACGCGGCTGCTGGCCCGGGCCCACCGCTCCGGAATCGTGCGGGAGGAGATTGGCGCCGAGGACATCCAGCGGCTGATGTGCGGCGTGGACCACGCCGCGCGCATCGGCGGGAATCCCAAGGTGCACGCCGAGCGCTACCTGACCATCCTGCTGGATGGCCTGCGGCCCGCGCCGCGCTGACGTACCGTTCAGACGCCCGCGCGCGCCAGCGGCGTGAGGATGTCCTTCCAGTGCGAGTAGATGGAGAAGTGCCCACCGCCGGGGAGGAAGTGGGGCACGGCGCGCGGAATCCGCGTGGCGAGGTACTGCCCCATCTGCTGCGGGACGATGCTGTCCCCCTCCCAGTACCAGAGGTCCACGTCGCAGCGGATCTCCTCCAGGGGCACCTGCCACGGGGCCGCGAGGATGTGCGCCTCGCGCCGCATGCCCGCCACGCCGTTGCGGGTGGCCTCGCGGCGCCAGCCCTGCACCTGCGCCGCGATGAGCGGGTCGGCCAGGACGGCGCGGTCATCCGCTGACGCGTGGGCCAGCACCCCGTCCAGCGCGCGCTTCGGGTTGGCGCGCACCTGCCGGTCGTGCATGGCCATCAGCGGGTGAAGGAGCCACTCGGGCCAGCCCGCCATCGCGTACGCGTTGCGGTAGTCCCGGTTGACGCCCGCCATGGCCCCGGGCCGCTTCAGCGGCGCGGCGCCGGAGACGATGGCCGCGCGGGTGAGGCGCTCGCCCAGGCGCCACGCACAGGCGGCCACGTAGGGCCCGCCCGCGGACACGCCCATGAGGGCGAAGCGGCCCACCTTCAGCGCGTTGGCGAGCTGCTCGAGGTCGTCCGGGAAGTCCAGCAGCGTGCGCCCCGGCTGGTAGTCCGACAGCCCGTAGCCCGGCCGGTCCGGGGTGATGAGGCGAACGCCCAGCCCGTGCGTCAGCCGGTCATCCGGGTGCCGCATGTACCGCGAGCCCGGGTTGCCGTGGATGAAGAAGACCGGCAGGCCGCTCAAGTCACCGGCCTCGACGTAGGCGAACCGCCGCCCGTCCCTGAGCCGGATGGAGCCCTCGCGGACCTGGACGCCCGCTCCCGCTGTGTCGATGTCCGTTCCGGAAATCATGGCTCCATCGTCTTCGAACGCGCGCCAATCCACGACGCGATGGACGGCCACACCACGGTAGCGCCCTTGCTGGAGGCGGACAGGCCGATGTGGCCCACCGGGTAGCGCCGCGTCTCCGTGTCCTTGGATGACACCAGGGTGGGCAGGGGCTCGCTCATGGCGGGCAGGGCGATGCTGTCCTGCTCGGCGATGACGTTGAGCACCGCGCACTGGATGCGGCTCAAGTCGATGCGCTGATGGCCCACTTCCATCTTCCCCTGGGGGAAGAGGTTCTGCTGGTAGCAGTCCTTGATGTACTGGCGGTAGACCTCGCCAGGGAAGGGCACGGGGTCGGCGCCCCAGCGCTCCATGGCGAGGAAGGTGGTGACGAAGTCCGCGTCATCGATGCGGCGGCACACCTCCAGCCAGCGCGTGAGGCGCTGCACCGGCGCGGCCATGAGGAAGCCGCTCTCCAGCACCTTGGTGGGCACGTTGCCGTAGGCGTCCACCAGCGAGTCCACGTCGAAGTGGTCCGCGGATGTCCACAGCGTGTAGACGCCGCCCTTGCTGAAGTCCACGGGAGTGGCCTGGGCCACCAGGTTGCGTACGCCCTCGGGGTACAGGGACGTGTAGGCCAGGGCCATGGTGCCGCCCATGCAGTAGCCGTAGAGCGTCAGCTCGCGGCTCTTGCTCACGCGCAGCGTCCACTGCACGGCCGTCTGGATGACGCCGCCCAGCAGCTCCGCCCAGTCCATGCGCTCCTCGTCCGGGCCGGGCACGCCCCAGTCGATGGCGTAGACGTCATAGCCCTCGCGCGTGAGGTGCTCGATGAGGCTGCGGCCCGGGAGGAAGTCGAGGATGTACCAGCGGTTGATGAGCGAATAGACGAAGAGGATGGGCGTGCGGTAGCGCCGCCGCGGCGAGGCGTAGCGCAAGAGGCGCATGCTGCCGCGCGTGTACACGACGGTGTGGGGCGTGGCGCTGATGGGCGGCACGCGCACGCCGGAGGCCCGCTCGATGAGGGGCTTGAGGTACGGGTACGGGTTGAGCGGCCGCGCCTTGAGGACGCGGGCGACGGCGGCGGTGAGGTCGAGCCGGCTCGACACGTACGAGCGCAGGCGCTGGGCGGTGGACGCGGTCATGACTCAGGCCCCGCGCGAGGCCGGAGCGCGGGGCTCGCGGGTGGAGGGGGCGGTGCTGTCGGATGGGGACGCGGCGGCTTCCTGCGGGTGGACCATCTCCGCCACCGTCTCGAGCTGGACGCCGAGCGCCTGGACCTGGTCGTTCATCCGGCGGAGCTGGTCCTTGAGGTCCTTCACCTCGGAAGGGGTGGGCATGCGCAGGGTGCGCAGGGTGCGCTCCACGAGTCCCCGGCGGCGGATGCGGACATTGAAGCCCTGGCGCATGAGTTTGCCGCTGACGCGCAGATAGGTGGGGCTCTCGATGACGCGCGCGACCACCTTCGAGAGGCCCTGCTCGGCGCGGGTGAAGACCTTGCCGGTGCGCGTCTGCGGGTGGGTGAGCTCCCCCAGCAGCTTGAGGCCGCGGGCGAGGAGCCGCTGGCTGGGAGGCGATGAATCCGACGGAGGCATGGAGGGGAGATTAACCCAAGTGGCGGGG